>CAJOQZ010000251.1 GCA_905236585.1 uncultured Lachnospiraceae bacterium | reverse complement strand
TCTCCGGGTGAAACTGACAGGCGAAGATACGATCCGATTCCACCGCCGCGTCGATCGTAACGCCGTATGTCGTCTGCGCGGTAACAATGTCCCTTGATTCTGCCTTCAGATAATAGGAATGTACAAAATAAACATACGGATCATCCGGCAGATTCGCAAACAACAGGCTCTTTTGGGGTAGTGTAAGATCGTTCCAGCCGATATGAGGCACACGCAGCGATTCACCCTCACCATCGATCGTTTCGGGGATTCGATAGATGCCGCCGGAAAGCAGTCCTAAGCCTTCGACGCCGTCCGATTCCTCGCTGCCCTCAAACAGCAGCTGCAGACCGAGGCAGATTCCCAGCAAGGGAATCCGTTACTCCTGTACCCTGCGAAGAACCTTATCAAGACCCGCCGACGAAAGCCGCTTCATGGCGTCCCCAAACGCACCGACCCCTGGCAAAATCACCTTGTCAGCAGACAGAATCTCCTTTTCGTTATTCGTTACCGTCGTATCATATCCGAGATATGCGCAGGCTTTTTCCACGCTCTTGATATTCCCGGCATCGTAATCGATTATCGCAATCATCTTAGTATTCGTCTTCCAATCCTGCCGCACGAACGGCTCTTTGAATCTTCGTCGTATATTCCTTACGCGTCAGGCTCTTCCAAATGGACACCGCATCCGCTTCGGACAAATTAAAGTCTTCTCTAAGCGCACGTTCGAGGTTGCCGCCGTATTCATTGTAACTGTCCGTAATCCCAAGGGACTTCGCCGTCGCCTCGTTCTCAATATAGAAGTTCACGCCGTCGAGCAGACTGTCGAGCGCCATCTGGTACTTGCCCAGATCCATGCAGACCTGATACTCACGATACTTCGTCTGCATAAACGCCATGGTCTTCGCCTTATCGCGCAATATCTGATCCTCGCCGGAAAGTTCCATGCCCGCGACCTCGGAATACGCCTCGATGTAATCCTGCTTGTCAAACGACTCCTGTGCGGCGTCAATCACCGGTCGGTAACTTAGGACGTTCATAATAATATTCACGCCTGCAACCAAAGACACGGCAAGCACAACAAAAGGAACGATCGCCAAGATCGGGATTTTCGGCTCGGGAACCTTCTTTTTCTTCTTCTTCGGCTTCGCCGCCTTGGCGGCAGCCTTCGCGGCTTTCGCCGCTTTCTTCTTCTCGTCGGCTTCCTTTTTTGCGGCTTCTTTTTCTTTCTTCGCCGCTTCCTTTTCGGCTTTCTTCTTCGCTTTCGCCTCTTCTTTTTCTTTTTTCTTGCGGGCTTTCTTCTCCTCCGGCGATTCCCCGTCGTCGTCCTCGTCATCCTCAAATTCTTCGAGAATCTCTTCGCTCTCCGCCGCCAACTGCTCCGGCGTCGGGTCAACCACGCCGACATTCGATCCACCGTCCGCATCCGCGTCCTTTTTCTTGAAAATAGAAAGGATACGTGCAAGAAGTCCCGGCTTCTTTTCTCCCTGATCGGAATCCGCTGCTGCGCCCTCCGCCGCTTCCGCTCCTCCGCCGCCGCTTTCAGCGCTTTTCGCACCGGCTTCAAACGCTTCCCTCGTCTCGGACAGTTCCGCCCCCTTTTCATCGGATGTCAAAAGTTCGCCGATATCTAAAAGTTCGCCATCGCTGTCCGCCGAGAGCATGTCCATCAGATCCAGCCCGTCTCCGCTCTCATCCATCAGAGGCACTTCCTGTGCGTCCGTTCCGCCGGAAAAATCCAAGGATAGTTCGTCTCCGAGATCAAGTTCGTCCTCGGCATACGCGGGCGATAAAATATTCTCCTCCTCGGCTGCGGACGGATTCGCCGGTGACGCATCCCCGCTTCCGGTCGTACTGGTCATCCCAGCCGTAAACGATTCCGGTGCCGGTTCGTCCATCTGGGATGTGATGGTTTGCAAAAGGTCGTCGCTGCCTTCTTCGATTTTTGCCTTTGCCTCGGATACAATGCTGGCAATATCGCCTAAAACCGCATCTTTTGCGGACGGCTCATCCTTTGCATCATCATCAAATACGACTCCCGAAAAGTCAACGTCGCTTTGAATATCCGTAATATCGAACGGATCAGAGGTATCCGAAGACAGTTCCCGCTCAAAGGCGCGGATAAAATCGTCGTCGTCATCATCGAAATCATCATCAAGATTATCCCAAAAACTGTTCGAGCGATTCTGCCGAGAATGTCTGCCTCTGCCGCTATCTCTGCCGCGCTCCCGACGGGAGGAACGGCTGCCGGAAAGCCCGCTTGCCTCCATGAAGTCATCTTCGGGCGCAATCCGGCTGCGTCTGGCGATCCGCTCTTCCCTGCCGCTTCGCTCCCGCCGCTCGCTTTTTTTCACATCGGATTTTGCTTTTGTAATGGAATCTAACAATCCGTCCAAATAATCTTCATTACCGGGCATAAGAATTTACTCTCCATAGAAAATAAGGGATGTGAAACCACATCCCTTTCAAAAGTGCGTTAAAGACCCCTTTTATACTCTTGCGCTTTCATATTCGTCAACTAAACTGTCGATAGCGGCAACGAGTTTGCCGATTTCCGGCTTCGTCAGCTGCGCATCCGCACCGAGCGACTCGCCTTTGCGCCGGATCTCCTCGTTAATCAGGGATGAGAAGATAATAACCGGGATATTCCGCATTACCTCGTTCTCTTTTACCAGTTTGCATAAGCGGTGTCCGTCCATCTGCGGCATCTCGATATCGGTAACGATGCAGTGAACCGCGTCGAGCACGCGTCCTTCGTTGTTGTATTCTACTAACTTGTTCCACGCTTCCTGCCCGTTCGGGTTGATGATCAAATTAGTGTAGCCTGCTTTATTCAGACACTCGGTAATCAGTTTCGACAACAGCGGCGAATCCTCCGCTATGAGAATCGGCGACTTGGAACGGTCGCGCTCCTCGTAATTGTCAAGGTCGGATACTTTCAGTCCCGTCTCAGGGTTGATGTTGGATACGATCTTCTCGAAGTCCAAGATAACAACAAGACGGTTCTCCAACTTAATGACGCCGGTCGATACGCCCGCGTCCTCCGCATTGATCGTCGAGTCCGGCGTATTGATCTCTTCCCATGATACACGGTGAATACCTAAAACTTCATCTACATGGAACGCAGTATTCAAACTGTTGAAATTCGTAATGAAAAACAGCCCTTCGATATCGGGATCTTGCTCATATCCTAAGCAGCTGCGCAGATTGATGACGGAAATCATCGTATCACGCGGCATAAAAATCCCTTCCACAAACGGATGCGAATTCGGCACCGGAGTTACCGGCTGGAATGTCAGGATCTCGCGAATCTTCGCTACGTTGATTCCGTAGTAATTGTTCGCTACCTTAAACTCTAAGATCTCCAACTCATTTGTGCCGGATTCCAATAAAATATTTGTGTCCATACTTTTCCTCCCCCGTGTATCTTACTATAAGGATATATTGTAAGTCGTTCCGCCGACTTTCACTTGCAGACCAACCGCGCTTACGTCCTTTGTCACCGTAGAAGGCACATCAAACAACAAGATCGCAGCGTCTGTATCCTTCGCGTCTAACGTTGTCAAATAGGTTGCCAGATCGTTCGGCAGGATCGTCGTCTCGGACTTGTATGCACTCCCGTCCACAATCGCCGTAAACTCCGGCTCATAACTGTAAAGATCCACATCCACCGCAGCGTCCGACAGATTCTTCACATCGAAATACATAATCAGATAATCGCTTCCGTCGGAAGGGGTGAGATGGTAATAATTGTTGAAAACATAATCCCCCTCAAACGCCGCCTTATTGTATGAAATGTCAAGCCCCTCAACGCCGAAGATCTCATTCAGCGTCGCCGTCGCGCCCGCGTCCTCAACCGCCTGTGCGCCGGATGCACTTAAAGATGCATCTGTGCTTGCGGAATTATCTTCCTCGGATGCATCTGCATCTTCGGAAAACGGATCGGAAGCGTCCGTGCTGTCCGCATAATCCTCATCCGAACCCTTGAACCGCATCAGTCCCTGCGCTAACCGGACATTATGCTTCGCAACAACTTTGGCGGAATATAATGTGATGATGTCCTCTTCTTCGGACGTCAGTTCGATCATCGGCGTCGCGCCGCAGGCACTTATGTTAAGTGCCAAAAGCATAACTGCCGCTGCCGAGATAATCCTTTTCTTTTTCAAGAGTTGTCTCCCCTGCGCAAGAAATCTCATACAAACTTATGTTATCATTCTTACCCTAAATAATCAACAATTTTTCTTAAAAAGATGTCGTGATTTTTGTATCATTCTAACAAGAATCCGCTATTTGTCGAGGTCAAACCAGAAATCCACGCCGTTATCGTAATTTCTTGCCCCGAAGTTCCCTTTTAAGGACTCCATGATGGCTTTTACAATGGATAGTCCGACGCCGCTCCCTCCGTATTCGCGGCTTCGCGCCTTGTCTGCTTTGTAAAACTTATCCCAGATAAAGGGCAGTTCGTCCTCCGCGATCGGATCGCCGGAATTGAATACATGGGTACGGATTTTGCCGCCCCTCTCTTCAAAACGGATCTCGACGCGCTTCTCTCGTTTCGCATAATGAAGCGCGTTCGTCAGATAATTTGAAAGCACCTGCTCGACGCGGAACGCATCTCCCCATACAAATATCGGCGAATTTGTAATTTCCGTGACGAAAACGCCGCTTTGTTCTATCAAAATCGCATTGCTCTGCAACAGCCCTCTTGCCATTTCCGCAATATCGAACCGCTCCATTGTCATATCGGACGCGTTGAACTCAAGTTCATTTAAGGTCAGAAGCTGCTTCACCAACTTGTCCATCCGTTTCGCTTCGTCGGTGATCGTGTCAAGATACACTTTCCTCTCGTCGGGATCGTCCGAAATATTTTCCGACAAGCCTTCCGCATACCCTAAGATCAGAGATATGGGCGTCTTCAATTCATGGGAGACGTTGGATAAAAACTCCTGCCGCATCCGTTCGTTTTCTTCACGGATTTTGATGTCCGCAAGCAGATCCACGTTTGCCTGTTTCAACTCGCCGATCGTCTGCTCCAAATGCCCCGAAAGACGGTTCAAATGCTCGCCGAGTTCGTCCAATTCATTCGGGACTTTTCTCGTCCGGTACTTGACCTCGAAATTCAAATCCGCCATCCGCTCCGCCAGTTCGTTCATTTCATATACAGGACGCGTCAGCCGCTTCGTAAAAACAAAGGCATAGACGAGTCCGATCAGGCAGACAATAATGCCGACAAACAGCAAAAAACGGTTCGAAATCGCCGCCGCGTCTTCCATGCTCGCGACCGCAGAGCGCAAAAGGATCAGATTGCCGTCCGAAAGCGTCCCTGAAAGGATCAGATACGCGTTGTTCCTTCGCGTATCATTTTGAATTTCAATCGTATAACTGTCCGTCGTCTCTATCGGATCGCCCGCCGACAAACTGCGTCCGAAGAAGGCGTCAAACAACTGCGAGAGCATTGCGTTGCTTTCATTTTGCGATGCGATCAGTACCGAACCGTCCGAAGAAATAATGACAAGCGACAGATTGGAATTGGCGCACAACTGCTCCAACGTATACTTAAAATCCTCCGTATAAAGCCGGGTGTCCCGAGCCGCCGCATCGATTGTTAAAAATGCGCCTTTTAAGGCGCGCTGTTTGTCGCGCATATAGAAACCGCCCAAAAACAGACGATTCATAAGGAACGTAAAAACGACGAGCAGAAACACCATGCCGATCATTCCGCCCGCCATTTGCAAACTTAAGCGTGCGTGCCGTTTATGCTTCTTTGCCATCTGCCACCTCGAATTTGTATCCGACCCCCCAGACCGTCTTAATCAGTGCGCCTTTGTCAAGCAGTTTGCTGCGAAGCGTTTTAACATGGGTATCAATCGTGCGGGCGTCCCCGTAATAATCATAACTCCACACTTGATTCAGGATCGTATCGCGGGAAAGCGCAATCCCTTTATTTTTGATAAAAAATGACAGCAGTTCAAACTCCTTTATGGATAGTTCCACCGGCATGCCGTCCACCGTTACCGCATGGGACGCCGTATCCAGGACAATGCCGCCGCAGGCGTGCACCTCGCCTTCCCCGGACGCGCCGCCCCGCCGCAGAACCGCGCCGACACGCGCCACTAAAATCTTTGGCGAAAACGGCTTCGTCACGTATTCGTCCACCCCGAGGGAAAAACCCTTTAACTCATCCGCTTCCGCCGCTTTCGCAGTCAGCATAATAACCGGCACCGCGCTTCGCTCTCGAATCTCCTGCAAGACCTCATACCCGCTATACTTCGGCATCATCACATCCAAAATCAAAAGCGCGATATCCTTATTGGAATAAAACGCATCCAGCGCCTCTTCCCCGTCCGCCGCTTCCAATACGCCATATCCTTCTTTTTTCAAAAAATCGCCGACGAGTTTGCGCATCCGCGCCTCATCGTCAGCGATTAATATTTTCTCATTCGCCATTGTCCGCATCCTGTCCGTTGTCTTCGTCCGTCTGCCCGGCCGCCTCCTCTTGCGGTTCTTCGCCCGCTGCCTGCGACATCGTATCTACCGGTGCAAATGTTTGGCTTCGAATTGCTTCCTCCCGGAACGTAATATCCGCCTCCCTGCTTTTCAACTCCGTTTCCTTCTCGGATAGTTCCGCTTCCCATGCCGCGTACTTATTGATTAATTTCGTTTCGTAGTCTAAGATCGTCGGATTGTCGCTCGTCAACGTAAGCGCAAACATTATGATCACCGCGATAAGCAAAATCACCGTCGTCGCGCCGAATGTGTATGCAAGCGTACGGTACTTATCGGAACCTTCCAACACCTTCGTCCGATCTTTTTTTATGCGAAGCGCCTTTCCCTTTTTCGGTCTGGAGGTTTTCTCTTTTTCTTTCTTTTCTTCCTTTGCAGCCGCCGCTTCCTGTTCGTGCGCCATTTCGTTTAATTTTGGAACCGGCGTCAACTGCGACAGCGGGATCGGTTCCACCGCCGGTTTCTTCACCGGCGCTGCTTTCGGCTCCGGCTTCGGTTCGGATTTGGGTAGTTTCGGCAGAACGCTTTGCGCCAGCGAATCCGGGATCTGCGGGATCGCAGCGTTGTCCACCGACGCCGACGTCCGCAGAAAGTTCTGCAGACTCTTTAGGAAATCATAGCCGACGATCGTATGAAAAATATCCTGATCCAATAACTGCTTAAAGATTTCGAGCGCCGCTTCGGGCTCATCCATATTGATCTTGGTACGCAGATAATCAACGGCACGCAGTTCGCTCTGCGCCTCTTTCGCTTCCTGTTCCGTCTCGAATTTGTAATCTTTTACTCTGTACATTTTGTTACTTCTGCCCTGTTATAATCTTAACGATATCGTCATAAGACGAGCCTTCGGGAATCGTAAACGTTCCCGCTAAAATCTTCACGTCGTAATGGTTCGACTCAAGATACGTATTGAACTTCGACGCATTGTCCACGAGTCCGTCCTTGTACAGATGCGCCGCCGTCGTATAGGAGTTCTCCCCGGCGCGGATGGTAAGCGATTTGCTGCCGCCGCTTGCGGCAGATGAAGACGCAGTGTCGGATGCCGTCTCTTGTGCGGCTGTTGCGGTGCTGCCGCGGGAAGATGCGCCCGTCGAAGATGCACTACCGCTTTCTGTCGCAGTCGTGGCGGTCGTCTTCTGCTCGCCTTGGTACTCCATAGACGGCTCGCTTGCATCCTGTGATTCCTCGGCATCATCCGCCGCCGGCTCCTCGCCATCCGCCGTATCTTCCGTCGACGCAGCATCTTCTGCATCCTCCGAAGCGGCATCCTCCTGCGTATCTTCTTTGTCGGAATCCGACCCCGTTGCTCCAGGGATATTCTCGACCGTCACTTTTTCCGCTGTATCCGCATCGTCATCTTCCCCCGACGCGATATCCGCTTCCACCGCATCAAGCATGCCGAGTTTGGCGGCTTCCCTGCGGATCTCCTCATCCGACATGGACGGGTTGTAGAAGACCAGCGCGATACCGAAAATCAGAGCCGTCACAAATATGCCGATTCCCATGCCCCTCAAGTAATACTTCGCTTTCATTCCTCATCCTCGTCAAACAGTCCTAAAACAAGTTTAATCTCGCCCAAACCTTTCCCTAAACGCTTCGCAATCTCCACTTCGGAAAACCCTTCCTTATGAAGACTTAAAATCTTCTCGTTTACATTCTCTAACCCGTCTTCCGCCAAGCCATCCTCGGAAGCGCTTCCATTCCCGTCGGAAAGTTTCTGCGCAAACGCTTCTTTTAATGACTTCGCATCCGCCACAATATCCGCGGCAGACGCGCCGTTCTCCTTTTGCATCTCTTCCTCTTCGGGCGGCACTTCAGGCGGAATTACATGCTCCGGCGGCTCCTCTATCGGCTTATCCTCCGGCTTTTGGGATGCCTCCGGGATTTCTTCCTTCTGCTCCGGGATTATGGGGGGCAGGGGGACCGGCGCCGCATCCGGTATCGCAACGCCTTTTTCTTTGGCTCTCACAAACAACTCGTCCTCGATTCCCTGCTTTAACGCCCGCATCTGCGACTCCAACTGCTGTGCCTCTTTTTCGATGTCCGTCACTTTTTTCTGCTTTTCGTTCAACATCGTATGCATGAACACGATCTCGTCATGGGACTTGTTGACGGCTTCCATGTCCCGGTTAATGACTTCCCGGACTTCGTCGCCGTGGTCGCTGATCGACAGTATCTGTTCGTTCGCCGTCTTATTGATCTGTCTCTCGGCGGATGCCAAAGATGTGATCAATTTCTCGTCGATCGTGCGCTCGATCTTGTCAGACGCCTGGCGCATCTGCTTTTCCAAGAGGATATTGATCTCATTCTCGCTCATTTTCTCAATGGCTTCTATATCAGAAGAAGACAGTTTTTCCGTAAAGAAAAAACTGCCTATAAAAAATGCCGCTCCGATAATTAAAAGCCCGATTTCTAATCCGGTCATCGCACAATCCCTCTATACCTTGATATCAAACGTCTCCCGCCGCGTCTTTAGGCGCACGACGCCGTCCGATACCGTTTTCTTTTTCTTTTTTTTGCGCTCACCCTGCCCCCCGCGCTGATAGCCGCCGCCGTTGCCGTTTGCGGCGTCCATTTCGCTGTCGGTCGCATTGTCAAAATCATGCACCTGCTCCGCCGCCAGCTGCACTTCGTTCGCCGTTTCGATGGCGACAAAGTCCTGCTGAACCATCGGACGGCTCTCCTCGTTCGCCCGGTTCTGAGAAACCTCCTGCGTATTCTGTATCATTCCGTTCAAATCTATCGGTCTGATGGACATGATCCTCTCCTCTAATTCAATCCCGTCGGTCTGTTAATAATCATACAAACGCTTACAGATTGGAAATCACAACCTCCCCGTTGGCTTTCGTAAACTGGCAGAACGATCGTTTTTCTTTCATTGTCATGGAAACGTCTGATATAACGATCGTAACGCCGGGGAATACGTCTCTGCGTATAACGACACGCGCATGCTGGGAATTAAGCAGTTCCTGATGCAGCCCGTTGAACACTTCACGCTCCTTTTGCAGTTCCGTCTTAAGCGCTCCGAGTTCGTCCATCAATTTATTCAGATAGGCGGCATTCTTCTCATCAAGCGCCTTGCCCTCCAACGCGTAATCCTGATACGTCTTGATGATCGGCGTCAGTTTGTTGATGCGCTGATTCTTCGCCGATATATCCCGCTGCAGGATCATATACTGCTCTTTTTTCTCGGGCGCCATGCCGACTTCCACACGGGTGATCGCCCCCATGGTAGAGCCTAAAATGTTGCTTTCCACCTTGCCTCCGGCACGGATCACGCCGCCCGCGATAAAGCCTTTGTGGTCGTTGACGATAACGTCCTTCGATGCGTTCACTTCGGAAAAGATCACGGAACCCGTCTCGACGTAGCCGCCCGAATAAACCTTCGCGTTCTCGATAAACTGACAGATGACATTGCCCTGCGCATCGATCAATCCCTT
>CAJOQZ010000250.1 GCA_905236585.1 uncultured Lachnospiraceae bacterium | reverse complement strand
ATAAAAAATACCTAACAAAAAAATACACGCCGTCATCGTTGCGATCGATGCCAGCGAAAACATTTTATTCCGCCAGATATTGGCAAGCCCCTGTCTGATATTGTATAGAAGTGTACTAATCCGCATCCGGTTTCGCTCCCTTGTCATCCACAACTACGCCGCGCTTGATCGTGATAACGCGCTTATTCATCGCACGTACGATGCCCTGATCATGCGTCACCACAATGACCGTCGTCCCACGGCGGTTGATCTCTTCCAATAACTTCATAATCTCCCATGCGTTGTCCTTGTCTAAATTACCGGTCGGCTCGTCCGCAAGAAGGATTTTCGGTTCGTTCACAAGCGCCCTTGCAATCGCCACGCGCTGCTGCTCGCCGCCCGAAAGTTCCCGTGGGAAAGATTTGTACTGCGCACCTAAGCCCACCAGCGTCAGCATCTTTGGCACGCGCTCCTTGATCTTGCGGCTCGACGCCTCCACAACCCGCATGGCAAACGCCACATTGTCATATACCCTTCGATCCGGCAAAAGGCGGTAATTCTGAAAAACAACGCCGACATTCCGCCGAAAACTGGGAATCTGCTTATGTGAAATGGCGCCTAAGGATTTGCCGTTGACATAGACCGTGCCCTTCGTCGGTTCGAGTTCCTTTAAGAGAAGTTTGATAAAGGTTGACTTGCCGGAGCCGCTGCTTCCGACAACAAATACAAACTCGCCCGGACGAATATGCAGGTTCACGTCGTTAAGCGCCTGTACTCCCTTCTCGTAACTTTTGCTTACATGCTCTAAGCGGATCATTCCGGTCTCCTTATCGTTCGATAATGATTTTCGAAAACATTTATTCCCCTGTAATCATCAAATCTCCATGTATTTCATATATTCCACAACCATCAAAGCGATCTTGAAGGTGATGGCGTCTTCGAATACGCGCAGGTCAAGCCCCGTGCTTTTTTGAATCTTGTCCAAACGGTACACCAGCGTATTGCGGTGAATATACAACTGCCGCGATGTCTCGGAAACGTTCAGGCTGTTCTCGAAAAACTTGTTAATCGTAACCAGCGTTTCCTCGTCGAACTCATCCGGCGGCTGCTTTTCGAAAATTTCCTTAATGAACATCTTGCACAGCGGAATCGGCAGCTGATAGATCAAGCGTCCGATTCCCAGCACCGAATACGCGATCACATGATGCTCGGCAAAAAAGATCTTCCCGACATCCAAAGCCATCGCCGCCTCTTTATAGGAGCGGGAAACTTCCCGCAGTTCCGGCACGATCGTTCCGTAGGATACGCGCACCGTATCGTTTTCTTTGGAAAACGCCTCGACGATCCCCTGCGCCGTCTTCTCGATCAACGCATAGGCTTCCTCGTCCTCCACATCCCCGATATCCTTCACCATGATGATGCTGCCTTCGTCGACCGCGGTGACAAAATCCCGGTCGCCCTTGCCGCAGGAGAACTTCACCTTGTCGAGTTCGTTGCCGTCCTTTTTGGGCGTATTCGTCTCAACGATCAAAACCACGCGCCGCCGCTCGATTTCAAGATGCAGTTTCTTCGCACGGTTATATATGTCCACCAAGAGCAGGTTGTCCAAAAGCAGGTTCTTGATAAAATTGTCCTTATCGAACCGCTCCTTATACGCCACCATCAGTTCGCCGACCTGAAGCGTCGCGATACGCCCCGCCGTATCGGACGACTCGTCGGTGCCTTTTGCGATCACGACAAATTCCAACTGCGATTCGTCGAAGATCTTATACGCCCTCGCGTCCTCAAAAACCTCTTCCTCACTAGCGGCATTGGCGAACTCCTTCACACGGTCTTCATATGCATTCGCGCCGTCGAAAGTCGTCGCCAGCACTTCCCCGTCCGAAGCCGTTACCGCAAAATCCGTATGGACGATCGCCGAAAGATCATCTACGGTCTTCTGCAAAATCTGATTTGATATCATGTTTTCCCCCTATGTTCCCCCGAACATTATATGAAATTTTCACATAATCTATCCCTTAGTTTAATACAATTTGTCTAAAAAAGGAAGTATTTTCTTATGATATGTGAAAAAAGTGAGGGCGAAGGAGTATTTTCGAAAGAATATATTTTTTCGACCGGGATTACGGTCTCAAAAACATATTCCTTTCGAAAATACATTCCAACCAACGCGTCCTCTCCTATGAAAACATATTTCATATCAAATAAAAAAAAATGATGTCGTAGGCAAAAGGCTTTTTGACCCTTGAATCAAATAAAATATCTTCGACAAAATATATTTCATCGAAGATAATCCTATCCCATATATGCAAACTCTATATTTAGTAAATCCTTCTTACCGCAAGGATCGTTTTATAGTTCACATTCGAATACTTGATGCCGGTACTCGGACTCGACGCATGTACGATCGTGCCGTTGCCGACATATATGCCGACATGCCCGCTGTAGCAGACGATATCGCCCGGCTGCATATCCGATGTGGACACGCCTGTGCCGACGCTGCGAAGCGAATAGGACGAATGCGGCAGGCTCACGCCGAACGCACGATACACGCTCATGACGAATCCCGAACAGTCCGTGCCGTTGGTCAGGGAAGATCCGCCGTATACATACGGGTTGCCGACAAACTGCTGCGCGTAGTTCGCAATGTTTGCGCCGCTGCCGTTGTCATACGTCTCTTCCTGCGGCTCCTCTTCTTCCTCTTCCTCGACAACCGTCTCTTCTTCTGCTGCGGCTTCTTCCGTCGTCTCGTTATCTTCCGCCGCTTCTGCCGCCTTTGCTTCCTCTGCGGCTTTCTTCGCCTCTTCCTTTGCCT
>CAJOQZ010000249.1 GCA_905236585.1 uncultured Lachnospiraceae bacterium | reverse complement strand
TTTTTCTCCTTTGTTAGAGAGCGCGTCCATCCCCCGGGTGCGCTCTTTTTTGATTTGGGTATTGCAAGATTTTCCAATGTGTGATATCCTGTGACGCAACAGGGGGTTTAAGGGGGAGGCATTCAAGCTGCTTGAATCTCAATACGTAATATGATACCTTTATGCGGAGAGACGGACTCGGAAGATAAAGCAGTCTATGCGGAGGATAAGGTTTGCCGACGACTCTTTCAAGTCCATTTTTTGTAAGGAGTGAATATGAGAGCAGTATTGACAAGGGTTACAGAGGCGTCGGTAACGATCGACGGCGCATTACGAGGGAAAATCGGCAAAGGATTTCTGATCCTGTTAGGCATCCATAAAGACGACACGGAGGCTATGGCGGATAAAATTGCGGACAAAATCTGCGGCATCCGCATCTTTGAGGACGAAGACGGCAAAATGAATGTGAATCCGTCTGACGCGAATGCAGAACTTCTGATCGTAAGCCAGTTCACCTTATATGCCGATACGAAGTCCAGACGACCGGGATTTACGGACGCGGCAAGACCGGATGTCGCCATCCCTTTATATGAGCGGGTCGTATCCGAGTGCGAAAAAAGGGGCTTTCATGTCGAAACCGGCGAGTTCGGCGCAGACATGCAGGTGGCGTCTGTAAATGACGGACCGGTTACGATTATTTTAGAAGTATAGAAGCGCATCAACTTTTATGCTTAAGAACAAACGCTTCTTCGTATGAGGCAAGGCATTCTTGCCGTCAAATACGGAGATTTGTTTGTTCCAAGGACGGAAAAATTTGCAAGATTTTTGTGATCTTTTTCAAATTTTTGCTTGCAAAACGCAGATAAGTATTGTATAGTATCAATGTTGTGACGTTCTGTTGCAGCAGCCATGGTTCGTTGGTCAAGTGGTTAAGACGCCGCCCTCTCACGGCGGAATCAGGGGTTCGACTCCCCTACGAACTGTATAAGAACGACAGGATGAGAGTGGTTCGCCGCTCTCATTGCTTTTTGTCAGGAGAAGCGGAGAGTAAGTGATGTCAAAAAAAGAAACCTACGAACAGCGGACAACCGAATACATTTTGCCGATTCTCGAAAAATATGGGTTTTATCTTTATGATGTAGAATATGTCAAGGAGGCGGGCGAATACTTTTTACGAGCCTATATTGATAAGCCGGACGGCATTACAATCGAGGACTGCGTGACGGTCAGCCGGGAAATGAACGACATTCTTGACCGGGAAGATTATATTGCGGATGCATATACGTTTGAGGTGTCTTCACCCGGCGTGGAGCGTGTGCTGAAAAAAGATGCGCATTTCGAAAGCGCTATTGGCAAAGACGTATATGCAAAAACGTATCAGCCCATTGACGGGAAAAAGGAGTTTTGTGGCGAACTAAAGGGATTTTCTTTCGATACCGTAACGCTCGTTATCGATGGAGCGGACGTTTCATTAAACAGAAAAGATATTGCTAACATCCATTTAGCATTTATAATGTAATATTTTTAGGAGGAATTTATCATTATGGCGAATACCGAACTGTTGGAAGCACTCAATATGCTGGAGGCGGAGAAGAATATCAGTAAGCAGAGTATTTTAGAGGCGATCTCCAATTCCCTGCTGATTGCGACGAAGAATCACTACGGAAAGGCGGACAACGTTACCGTATCGATTGATCCCGATACCTGCGAATATCACGTGATCGCGGATAAGACGGTGGTGGAGACCGTAGAAGAGCCGATTGAAGAGATTTCGCTTGAGGATGCAAGGGAGATAGACGGCGGCATCAAGTTAGGCGACGTGATCAAGATCGAATTACAGTCCAAGGATTTCGGGCGGATTGCGACCAGCAGCGCGAAGAATGTGATCACGCAGAAGATCCGTGAAGAAGAGCGGAAAGTCATTTTAGATGAATATCAGGCAAAAGCGCATACGGTTGTTACCGGTATCGTGCAGCGGTTTATCGGGCGCAATATCAGCATTGATCTCGGCAAGACGGATGCAATTTTGAATGAAAATGAGCAGATTCGCGGGGAGCATTACCGCCAGACCGACCGCATCAAAGTATATATATTGGAAGTAAAGGATACGGTAAAAGGACCGCGCATCCGCGTCTCCCGCACGCATCCCGAACTGGTGCGCAAACTTTTCGAAGAAGAAGTACAGGAAGTTCGCGACGGAATCGTTGAGATCAAGGCGATTGCCAGAGAAGCGGGCAACCGTACCAAGATTGCAGTATGGTCGAATGATGAGAACGTGGACCCGGTCGGCGCCTGCGTCGGCATGAATGGAACGCGTGTCAATGCGGTGGTATCCGAACTCGGTAACGAGAAGATTGATATTACGATTTGGGACGACAACCCGGCGATCATGATCGAAAATGCCTTGTCTCCGGCAAAGGTCATCTCGGTTATGGCGGATATGGAAGAGCATACGGCAAAAGTTGTCGTACCGGATTATCAGTTATCGCTTGCGATCGGAAAAGAAGGACAGAATGCACGGCTTGCCGCCAAACTGACCGGCTACAAGATCGATATCAAGAGCGAAACGCAGGCACAGGAAGCGGGCGATTTCTATACTTACGAAGATGAATACTATGATGACGATGAGTATTATGATGATGAATACTATGACGAGGATGAAGCCGCATACGGCGACCAGGCGGCGGATGAGATGACAGAATCCGTGGAGTAAAGGAAATGACGAACAAAGATCCGATTTTTTCCATGCTTGGTCTATGTAAAAAGGCTGGCAAATTAAAAAGCGGGGCATATTCGGTCGAAGAAACGGTCAAATCGCAGAAAGCGGCGCTTGTCATTATGGCATCGGATGCGTCGGATCGGACGAAGAAGTCAACGAGGGATATGTGTACCTATTATGATGCGCCGTTGTGGGAATACGGGACAAAAGAAACCCTCTCGGCGGCGATCGGACAGGACAATCGGGTATCGGTTGTCATCACGGATCGTAGTTTTGCAGACGAGTTAATCAAGCGGTTATCGAAAGTATAACGGAGGAGCATACATGGCGAAAACGAGAATTCATGCGGTAGCGAAGGAAATGAACATTGCGTCAAAAGACATTGTGAATTTTCTTTTGGAAAAGGGGTATGACATCAAAAGCCACCAGAGCAGCATTGATGAAGAGGCGGTGCGTCTGATCAAGGAGAGGTTCGGCGGTACGGTGCAAAGTACGGCGCCGGT
>CAJOQZ010000248.1 GCA_905236585.1 uncultured Lachnospiraceae bacterium | reverse complement strand
CTGCCCCTGAAAGCGGACGGACGCCCCGATGGCTTTTTGCTGCGGTCGCCCGATCCGAGTGTGAATCCGTATCTGGCTTTTGCGATGCTTTTAGAAGCCGGGCTTAACGGAATCGAAAATCAACTATCTCTGCCCAGTGAAGACGAAATATCGGAATCCTTCGGTGAGCAGAAGATGACGGCTTTGCTTCCCGGTTCGTTGAAAGAAGCAGTCGAAACAGCGCAAAACAGCGAGTTTATACGTACCTGCGGCTGCAAAGAAATTGCCGGATATTATCTGCAAATCGAAGCGCGGCTCGTTTAAGAAGGGGTAGTTATGGAACGTGCGCTGATCGCATGCGATATGCAAAAAGCGACCGATTTTTATCGGGATTTTTTGAAACAGCACGAATTGAAACAGATCACGGTTACGACGAATCCGGCGGAGGTGCGGCGGATCATATCGACGGAGGATGTGGATATCTGTATTATTCACGCGCCTTTTTCCAACGCAAACGGGATCGATCTGGCAAAGGATATTGCGGAGAAGACGGCCGCGCAGGTGATTTTATTTGTCAAAGCGGAATTTGCCGAAGAAGTATCCGAAGATGTTTTGCCGTATGGGATTCTGACCGTGGAACGCCCGATCAATAAGCAGATGTTTCGCAATGCGCTTACCTTTTCGGCAGTTGCGAATGAACGGATGCGCTTCGCGGCACAGACCATCGCAAAACTGGAAAAACGCTTAAAGGAGCAGCAGACCATCTCCCGTGCAAAATGCGTGCTGATCGAGCAACGGCATTTTACGGAAGAAGAAGCGCATAAATATATTGAACGCCACGCCATGGATGAGCGCGTTTCCAGGATGGAGATCGCGCAGGAGATCATTGATTACTACGAGGATTGGTAAAATGCCAACCTCATAGATATAAATCTCCGCGTTCGACGGCAGGAATGCCTTAACCTCACACGGAGATTGTCTGTTCTCAACACAAAAACTGATTTCTTTGTATTCTCAAGAGGAATGATAATTCACGTTAAATTCATACTTCGGCTCGCAGGTCACATTGATCTGCAAACGGCGCAGTATGTCCATATCCGCATTCGGCAGAATCACGGTGGAATGGAGTTCCATGCCTTTTAAGCGGTCGAGTTGGTCGAGGGCGCGTTTTGCCGACGGATTCAATGTACTGGAGATTGACAGGGCAATCAGCACATCATCACAGTGCAGACGCTTGTCGGAACTGCCGAGGTAGTCATGCTTTAACTTGGTAATCGGCTCTAACGCCTGCGGCGATACAATGTGCTGCTTCGACGGAAGCCCCGCAAGGGCGATCAAGGCTTTTAATAAAACGGCGGAAGAAGCGGCAAGAAGTTCGGTCGTCTTGCCGGTAAGGATTTTTCCGTCATCAAGCGTTATGGCGCAGGCAGGATGCCCCGTTGCTTCTTCCCGGACAAGGGCGTGCGAAACGACCGGACGGTCGTTGGCGGTCACCCCCGCCTGTTTCATTACGGATTCAATTTTCTTTAAGGCGTCCTTGGAGCCGGAACCCTTTTTGATATTGACGACTTCGGTATAATAGCGGCGGATGATCTCCTGACACGCCGCTTTTTTGACGATCTCGTCATCACAGATGCAGTTGCCCGCCATATTGACTCCCATGTCAGTAGGGGATTTGTACGGGCACTGTCCGTAGATGTGTTCGAACATGGTCTGCAGGACGGGGAAAATCTCAATATCGCGGTTGTAATTGACCGTTGTCTTGCCATATGCCTCCAAATGAAACGGGTCAATCATATTTACGTCATTAAGATCGGCAGTCGCTGCCTCATAGGCGAGGTTGACCGGATGCTTTAAGGGCAGGTTCCAAATTGGAAACGTCTCAAACTTCGCATACCCGGCGCGGATGCCGCGCTTGTTCTCCTGGTACAGTTGGGAGAGGCAGGTCGCCATCTTGCCGCTGCCGGGACCGGGCGCCGTAACGACAACGAGCGGACGGGATGTCTCGATATAGTCGTTATTGCCGTAGCCTTCGTCGCTTACGATCATATCGACGTTGTTCGGATAATCCTCAATCCGGCGCAGGATATAGGATTTGATCCCTAAGCCGTTTAACTTTTCGCGGAACTTATCCGCCGCCGGTTCGCCGGTATACTGCGTAATCGTGACCGAACCGACAAAAAGTCCGAGTTTTTGAAATACGTCCACCAGACGAAGGACGTCCTGGTCGTAGGTGATGCCTAAGTCGCCGCGAATCTTGTTGGATGCGATCGCCTTCGCGGAAATGACGATAACGACCTCCGCCTTGTCTTTTAACTCCAAGAGCATCCGAATCTTGGAATCCGGCATGAACCCGGGCAACACGCGGGATGCATGGTAATCGTCGAAAAGTTTGCCCCCAAACTCCAAATAGAGTTTGTCGCCGAATGTATCAATCCGCTTTAAGATGTGTTCGGACTGCATTTTTACATATTTGTCATTGTCAAAACCGCTCTGCATGATATTCTCCCTAAAAATACTTACCTTTACTCCTGTTTTTTAAGTATACATTATCTTTTTTGACTTTTCAATGTAAGTATTCTATAATTGTTTTTATGACGCACGAGCATTTTACATGGGAAAAACTCGATAATTCCGCGAACCTTTTTCCGGTCATAGCGGATGAGAACATGACGAACACCTACCGGATCAGCGCGGTGTTGAAAGAGGAGATTGATGGCGCACGCTTGCAGGAGGCACTTGATATCGTACTTCCGAAGTTTCCGGGGTTCAACCTCCGAATGCGAAGCGGTGTTTTCTGGTATTATATGGAGGAGAACGGCAAGTCCGCGCCGCGGGTACACGAGGAGGATGCTTATCCCTGCCGCTTTATCCACGGCGCCCGCAACAACAGTTATATGTTTCGTGTGACATATTATAAAATGCGGATCAATCTCGAGGTATTCCACGCTCTTGCGGACGGCATGGGTGGCATTACTTTTCTTAGGGAACTCGTATACCAATATCTGCGCCTTGTCCATCCGGCGTTAAAAGAGCAGTACGGCGACCGTCTTTCGGCGGATACTTCATTGAACCGCGAGGATAGTTTCAAAGCAAGTTACCGGCATGCGTCAAAAAGCGTCTACAAGGACAAGCGGGCGTTTATTATTAAGGGCGAGAGGCTGCCGTATGACGGCTTCGGCGTGATCCACGGGTATTTTTCCATAGACGAAATAAAAAAAGTCTGCAAAGGCTCATACGGCATTAGCGTCAACGAATATTTAGTCGCAGCGTTCATTCAGGCGATCTACCGGACGAATGCGAGGGGAATTTCCGTTAAAAAACCGGTTCGCGTGGCGGTGCCGGTCAATCTGCGACCGTTTTTCAATTCAATTACGACCAAGAATTTTTTCGTTATGGTTTCGGCGGAATTTGCACCGACGGAATATAACCATGAGTATTCTTTTGCCGACATTGCGCAAATCGTCCATGAAAGCCTGCAATCGCAGATTACAAAAGAAAACTTGGAGAATATTTTTTCCTATAATGTCTCCAACGAGGATATGTTTATCGCACGTGCGGTTCCGCTGCCGATCAAGAATATCGCGATCCGTCTGATCTATACCCAAAAAGCCCTTGCGAACACGACGACGCTTACCAATATCGGACAGATTACGGTTTTGGACGGCTATAAGCCATATATTGACAAATTCCACTGTATGCTGGCGTTTTCGAAGGGGCAGAACATCAAGGCATCGGTCTGCTCCTATGAGGGGCTGTTTGCTCTGACTTTTACGTCGGCATTCGTTGATTCGTCGATTCCCCGGGAAGTATTCCGACAGATGACAAGGGACGGAATTGCTGTTACGATAGAGACGAACG
>CAJOQZ010000247.1 GCA_905236585.1 uncultured Lachnospiraceae bacterium | reverse complement strand
ACGATGGCGAGCATCAGCCCGAGATCGATCGCCGGTTCGTTCATGCGGATGCCGCCGGCGATATTGATATAGGCATCGTAATCCGAAAGCCGGTAACCCAGGCGTTTTTCGAGAACCGCCATTAACAGATTAACGCGGTTGTAGTCGCATCCTGTCGCCGTCCGACGCGGCAGACCGAAATTGCTCCGGCAGACTAACGCCTGAATCTCGATCAGTATCGGACGCGTTCCTTCAATGGAGCAGGCGACGACCGAGCCGGATGCGTCCTTCGGCTTTCCCGAAAGCATGTATTCGGAAGGATTTTTCACTTCTTCCAGACCGTTGTCGCGCATTTCAAACACGCCGATTTCGTTGGTTGAACCAAAACGGTTCTTCACGCCGCGTAAGATGCGATAGGATGCATGGCGGTCGCCCTCAAAATACAGCACCGTATCCACCATATGTTCCAATACACGCGGTCCCGCAACGACCCCCTCTTTTGTAACATGTCCGACGACGAATACCGTAATGCCGATGCCTTTTGCAATCTGCATCAGAATGGACGTTGATTCCCGTACCTGTGAGACGCTGCCCGGCGCAGAAGAAATCTCCTCATTATACATGGTCTGGATCGAGTCGATGATCACGATTTCCGGCTTCGTTTTTTCAATGACGCCCCGGATGATCCCCAGATTTGTCTCACAAAGCAGGGCAAGATTCTCATTAAATTCGCCCATGCGGTCCGCACGAAGGCGGATCTGCTCCAACGACTCCTCGCCGGATATATAAAGCAGTTTCACCTTGTCTTGACACAGACGCTGGCATAATTGCAGAAGCAGCGTTGATTTCCCGATTCCCGGATCGCCGCCGACCAAAACCAGCGACCCCGTAACGATTCCGCCGCCCAGGACTCGGTCGAACTCTTCCATATGCGTCGTGCGGCGTTTGTCGTTGTTGGGCTGAATCTCATTTAACGTATATGTTTTAACGTCTGCCGCTTTTTTATGACCGCCGGTCTGCGTTTTGGCGACTTGCTCTTCCACAAATGTATTCCATTCGCGGCAGCCGGGGCACTGCCCCATCCATTTCGCAGATTCATAACCGCAGTTTTGACAGAAAAAAATACTTGATTTTGCTTTTGCCATAATTGTAAAAACAGCCCCACCGAAACGGCGGGGCGCCTCATAATAGATTTTGCATATACTATGTATAATAATACATCAGAAAAATTATGCCTTCGTTACCTCTACGGAAACGTCTTTTCCCTCTTCAAGTTCGACCGAAAGCGAAAGTTTGCCCCCGAGATTGGTCTTCATCTGCCCCTCGTCGTTCCCATCCACTTTGATGTCGTATTCGCATCCCGGCTCAAGTTCCAAGGTAATCTGCGCATCCTCTTTGCCCTCAACCAAAAAGGTGATTCCATTCTCCGTAACCGCAAGATTGTTCACAACGGTTCCCGGCACCGATTCATAGACGAAAAGTTCGTTCCGTTCCAAACGGGTAATCTCCTTAAATGTCTTAACTTTATACGTATCCCCACCATGTTCAAAATCGCTCTTTTTCGATTTTGCATCCAGATTGAAATTTCCGAAACTTAAACTTCCGTCTGCTTCGCTTCTGATGAGTTCCTCAATGACTGCCATGCTGCCCTCCTTGCCGGTTCATGCCGACTTCTTTTTTGTTGCTTTTCGTTCCTTATTTTTGGGATTGCTTTTCTTTTTTTCAAAAACAATCTTATCTTTGCGAATGACTGCCTCGATCGAATCGCCTGATACAACGTTCCCTGCTAAAATCTCTTCCGTTAATAAATCCTCGATATCCGTCTGGATCTTCCTTCTGAGCGGCCTTGCGCCGAACTTCGGATCATACGCCTTATCGACGATATAGGACTTGACCGACGGACGAACGGTAAGGGAAATATTCATCTGCGTTTGCGCCCTGCTGATCAGAGACTGCAAGAGGATCGTAACGATCTGCTTCATGTCGTCTTTGTTGAGAGCACGGAATACGATGGTTTCGTCGATCCGATTCAAAAATTCCGGCTTGAAAACGTTTTTCAACTCATCCATGACACGGCTTTTCATATATTCATAGTCGTGCTTCTCGTTATTCTCCTGTGAAAAACCGAGTTTCTTCGGCTCCATGATCTCCTTTGCACCGGCATTGGAAGTCATAATGATGATCGTATTCTTAAAATCAATCCTGCGCCCCTGCGCGTCGGTAATATGACCGTCATCCAACACCTGCAATAAAACATTGAACACATCCGGATGTGCTTTTTCAATCTCGTCAAAGAGGATCACCGAATACGGATTCCTGCGAATCTTCTCCGCCAACTGTCCGCCCTCTTCATATCCGACATAACCCGGCGGCGAACCGATCATCTTCGATACGGAGTGCTTTT
>CAJOQZ010000246.1 GCA_905236585.1 uncultured Lachnospiraceae bacterium | reverse complement strand
ATCACAAGGGCTGGGGTCGGTCCGTTCGCATCGAGATATTCCCGAACCTTGCCGTAGTCATCTTTTTCATGGTATCCGCATTCTGGGCATTCAAAATCTCCCATTGCCATGTACTTTAACGTTGCGCCGCACTCGGGACATGTCCGCTTGCGGTTGGCGATCAACTGCCGTTTTAAGGCGCTGCCGTTGTCTTGGAGATTTTTGAATATTTCTGCGTGTTCATTCATGATAAGGAACTCCTTAACCTAAGTAAGATGCAGACGCATCAAGGAATATCCCGATATGGATTATTCAATATGCCGTCGTCGATAAATTCGTTGGTGCTGCGCATCGGAACACCTAAGATCAATGACATCTCCACTTTGGAAAGGGACGGATTATCTTCGATCAACTGCTTCATCTGTCCGTATAAGTCATACTCAAAATAATCGCACTTTTTACAGTGATATTTGCCAAGTATGGAAACATAGGAAAGTTTGCTGTGGCACTTCGGACAAAATTTTACGTTGGTTTTCCGATGTACAAGGTTTTTCATTCTATCCATGAATAACTCCCGAAAAAACTCCTGCTGATAAGTCTTGGCAAACGGCGTTATGCCGTCTGCCGTAAAATAATTTTAAGCCTTTTTCCCCTGGTTTGCTACCGCGTTCATTTTTGCTGCAATCGCGTCCTGATCCCCTAAGTAGCGGTGGGAAACTGCATTGTAGTTGTCGTCAAGTTCATATACAAGCGGAACCGCCGTCGGGATGTTCAAGTTCAAAATATCTTCGTCGGAAATGTTGTCGAGATATTTTACAAGTGCGCGGAGCGAATTGCCGTGCGCGGCGATCAGAACTTTCTTTCCTGCTTTGATTTCCGGCAGGATGACATCCTGATAATACGGAACTACGCGCTCAATCGTGATCTTAAGGCTTTCCGTCAGCGGAAGTTCCTTTGCGTCGATCCCGGCATACTGCTTCTGGTTCGCGGGATTGCGCTCATCATCCGGCTCTAATGCCGGCGGGGTCACATCAAAGGAACGACGCCAGATCTTCACCTGATCCTCGCCGTATTTTTCTGCGGTTTCGGATTTGTTCAGACCCTGCAGGGCGCCGTAGTGACGTTCGTTCAACTTGTAACTCTTGATTACCGGAATCCACTCTTCATCAAGTTCCGCCAATACATGGTTCGCCGTGTGAATTGCACGCTTCAGATAGGAAGTAAAGCATACGTCAAAAGAAAAACCTTCCTTCAGAAGTTCCTTGCCGCCGTTCGCCGCCTCTTCATGTCCGGCATCCGACAGATCAACGTCCGCCCAGCCCGTGAATAAGTTCTCTTTGTTCCAGACGCTTTCGCCGTGCCGGATTAAAACAAGTTGTGTACTCATAAAAAACATTTCCTCCTTTAGATGAACAATATTTACCAAATTATTGTACCATATTAAGGGAATATCGGGCAATAATTACATTTGAGTTTCTTATAATTTATGGTAAAATATGTGACATATTATGAAAAAAAGAATCTTTCAATCGATCCTAGTAATCATCTTCGGCGTCGGGATTGCGGTCGCCGCTTTTCGTGTACCAAAAGATAAAATAGAAACCCACCCGATCACAACGGTTATGGTGGCGAACGGAGACGACTCTCCGGTGGATTACGGCACGCTTTCCGAGCGGGAACTTCTCGTGCTTGCCTATGACGGGGACAAGGATGCAGCCTATCGTCTCGGCGTGATGTATGATTACGGACTGGATGATATCGAACAGAGTTTTTCAAAAGCAATCGGCTGGTATGAGGCGGCGGATGCGGCGAATCATCCGAACGCGGCTTGTGCGCTCGGCTATCTGTATCTGAACGGATGCGGCGTGTCGGTGAATTTAGATGTCGCGGAGCAGTATTTTAACCGTGCGGTGGCTTTCGACGATATGGAAGGCTATGTCGGACTGGGAAGGGTTCTCCTTGCGAGGGGAGACGGTTACGGCGAAGAAGCATTGTCTTATTTTAACAAGGCAAACCGCGCCGGAGTAGTTGACGGCATCTATTTTGTCGGTTATCTGGCGGAAAAGGGTATCGGCATAGACGCTCCGAATTACGACCGGGCGATCGCGCTGTATAACCGTGTGATCGATCGCTACGATAAGCCGGAGGTTTTTCAGGCGGCATATGACACCTATGCCTATGACAACGCGAATGTACGATTAGGCATCATGTATATGCAGGGGCTTGGCGTAGAGCGGGATTTATCTGTTTCCCGCGCATATTTCAAAACGGCGGCGGATAACGGATACGCTATGGCGCAGTATTATTTGGGCGTTATCTACGAAAGCGGACTCGGCGTCAACAAGAACTACGATACGGCGTTCGAATGGCTTGAGTTGTCGGCGGCGCAGGATTACGCTCCGGCGTTGAATCAGATCGGCTATATGTATTTTGTCGGAGAGGGCGTCGATGTCAGTTTCGAGCAGGCTGTATACTATCAGAAACTTGCTGCGGCGTATGGTTTGGTAAAGGCGCAGGTCAATCTCGGTTATCTCTATGAGAACGGATTCGGCGTGGAACAGGATTTTGACACGGCGCTTACCTATTACCGGATGGCGGAGTCGAACGGTTATGATGGGGCGGAAGAAGCGATCATGCGCGTTACGGCGGCACAGGAAGAACAGATCATAGAGGAGGATGCGAATCAGCCTTCCGGGACTTTGGAAATTGGAGTCGCACAGTGAAAAGGAGGATCGCATTTATTTTATTGATATCGGTTTTCCTGACCGGCGGATGCGCCGACAGCGGTACGGTTTCGCAGCCGAATTACTCTGCGGAGAATGAAGTCGGTCTGATCGGTACGATATCCGTCAGCAATACGGAAGAAGCGATCGACGCAGTTTTGACATATGCGACGGCGGATTTTATCGGCTCGCATCCGATCGACGAGAACTTTCTGATATGGATTGCCGACAATTACGGTGTACAGGCGCTCACGGAGGTTGTGACCCATACAGATTTTAATGATCCCGAAATCTGGTACATGTGTACCGGAAAAAGCATCCACGTACTATATTATGAATACTGCCGGATGACCGGTGTGGCGGATGCGTCGCCGGGAGATGTCCGTGTGATCGAATGTGCGAACGACAACGAGATTGTATTGGATTTCTGCGGGGATCTGTCCATGGCGGCGGATGTGGCGACGACGCTTTATATGGAAGAGCAGCCGGAGGGTCTTTCCGATTGTTTTTCTGACGATCTTCTGCGGGAAATGCGCGGTGCGGATATCTTTGTCGCGAACAATGAATTTGTCTTTTCCGAACGAGGAGAGCCGACGCCGGAAAAAGCATATACATTCCGGGCGAATCCGGCGTATGCCGGTTATCTGAATGATATCGGCGTGGATCTGGCGACGCTGGCGAATAATCATGTCTATGACTACGGGGAGATTGGGCTGTTAGATACATTGGATACGCTTAGTGCGGCAGAAGTCCCCTATATCGGCGCAGGACGTGATCTTTCCGAGGCGATGCTTCCAATCTATTACATCGCCAACGGCAGGAAAATCGCAATCGTCAACGCAACGCAGATTGAGCGCTCGTTTCCATATACCAAAGAGGCGACGGAGGATTCGCCCGGCGTTTTGAAAACGCTTCATAGCGAGCGATTTTGCTCGGTGATCGAACAGGCGCATAAGAACGCCGATTACTGTATCGCAGTTGTCCACTGGGGAACGGAGGGCAATGCATATTACGGGCAGGATCAGATCGCTCTCGCACAAGATTTTGTCGAAGCGGGCGCGGATGCGATCATCGGCGGACATACGCATTGTCTGGAGGGAATCGAGTTTATCGGCGACGTTCCGGTCTATTACAGTTTGGGGAATTACTGGTTTTCATTAAGCGGGGCGATGCCGGCAGATTACGACACCGGACTGGCAAGCATCCGCATCAAAAATGACGGAACGATCAATTACGAGTTTATTCCATGCCGTTTTACGAATGGTGTGACAAGAACGCTTACCGAAGCGGCAGAGGCACGGGAGCTGTTTGATTATCTGTCCGGTATTTCGCAGACGACGATAATCGAAGACGACGGAACGATCCGGCAGAGATAAAGTGGTTGGTTTGATGAACTGTTATATTCATTTGTTTTCATACGATAACAGGAAGGAGAGATCATGCAGGAATTAAAACCCGCAAAAGAAGGAAAAGTCAGGGAAGTATACGAGGACGGCGGTTATATCATTATGGTTGCAACCGACCGGATTTCCGCGTTTGACGTCATATTGAAAAATGTGGTTCATGACAAGGGCACCATATTGACGCAGATGTCCAAATTTTGGTTCGATTTTACAAAAGACATCATCAAAAACCACATGATATCCGTGGATGATCGGGATATGCCGGAATTTTTCCAAAAAGAAGAATACCGGGGCAAAGTCATGAAATGTCAAAAACTTTCCATGCTGCCCATCGAATGCATCGTTCGCGGATATATTACCGGAACCGGTTGGGAGAGTTATCAAAAAAACGGAAAAGTCTGCGGCATTTCATTGCCGGACGGGCTGGTCGAATCCCAGAAACTGCCCGAACCGATCTATACGCCGACGACCAAGGCGGAGCTCGGTCTGCATGATGAGCATATCACGTTTGATGATACGGTGGAGATTTTGGAGAAAATTTATCCGAAAAAAGGAGAAATGTATGCCGTAAAACTGCGGGACGCAACGCTTGCATTGTATAAAAAATGCGCGGATTATGCTTTTTCGCGCGGGATCATCATTGCGGATACGAAGTTCGAATTTGGGCTGGATGAAGACGGAAACGTTGTTCTCGGAGATGAGATGTTGACGCCGGATTCTTCGCGTTTCTGGAGCATGGATGGATATGAGGCGGGCAAGAGCCAGCCGTCGTTTGACAAGCAGTTCGTAAGGGATTATCTGAAAGCGCATCCCGAAAGCGATTATACGCTTCCCGAGGAGGTCATTGACAAAACGATCGCAAAGTATAAAGAAGCATATCGTTTATTAGTCGGAGAAGAATTTCATGTGTAAAACGTTTGAAAAAAAGCCGGATATCACGAAAAGTCCGTTTCAGGGGCTGCACGAAGCCTGCGGCGTGATCGGCATGTATGATCTCGACGGCGGAGAGGTTGCGTCCTCCATCTATTACGGCTTATTCGCGCTGCAGCACCGCGGGCAGGAGTCGAGCGGGATTGCCGTCACCGATACGAGAGGACCGAAAGGCGTAGTAAATTCATATAAGGATATGGGGCTTGTCAATGAAGTTTTTGACGCGGAGCGTTTAAGCCGGCTTCACGGCAATTTGGGCGTCGGGCATGTACGTTATTCAACTGCGGGGGAGTCGACGCGGGAGAATGCGCAGCCACTGGTCTTAAACTACGCGAAAGGCACGCTGGCGTTGGCGCATAACGGGAACTTGATCAACGCGAATGAACTGCGGGAAGAACTGTCCCGCAACGGTGCGATCTTTCAGACGACGATCGATACGGAGACCGTCGCATATTTTATCGCAAGGGAGCGGCTGCATGTCAAAAATGTGGAAGAAGCGGTAAAAGAGGCGTTAAAGCATGTTAAGGGCGCGTATTCCTTTGTACTGATGAGCCCGCGCAAACTGATCGCCGCGAGGGACCCTTTCGGTTTCAAGCCGTTGTGCATCGGTAAACGGGATAATACTTATATTTTCACATCGGAGACGTGTGCGTTAGATACGATCGGCGCTACCTTTGTCCGGGATGTAAAGCCGGGGGAGATCGTATCGGTCGGAAAGGACGGCGAATTAAAGAGTGATACGTCGCTTAGTCTGCCAAAGGAAGACGAGGCGCGTTGTGTTTTCGAATACATCTACTTTTCCCGTGCCGACAGTTACATGGACGGAATGAGCGTCTAT
>CAJOQZ010000245.1 GCA_905236585.1 uncultured Lachnospiraceae bacterium | reverse complement strand
GCTTGTCATACTCGGAGCCGTCCGCCACGTTTTCCAGTCCCTTCCGCACGGCGGGTTCTTCCAGAGAGGACACCCATACCCGCTTGATAGGCTTGCGGCATCCCGCTTTCTGATAGACCAGCCGGAAAATGGCCTCACCTTCCCGGCCCGCATCGCAAAAATTCAGTACGACCTCCACGTCCGGCCTTGCCATGAGCGTGGACAGGATGTCAAACTGTTTGCGGCAGTCCGGGGGGACCTCATACAGCCATTCTCTGGGTACGATGGGCAGATCGGCGGTGTTCCACTTGGAATAGCGCGAGTCATAGGCATCGGCATAGGCCAGTTTCACCAGATGGCCCCGACACCAGCTTACCAGCCAGCCGTTCCCCTCATTGTAGCCGTCCCGCCGCGACCCCGCGCCGACTACCCGTGCCACGACCTCTCCGACTGACCGTTTTTCGGTGATGATGAGTTGCATACTTATTCTCCTAAAAAAGTTATTGACATCGAAAACTAAATGTAGTAAAATCAAACAAAAAAGTCTGCTATATTATATATGAAAGAAATTGGCTTTTGGAAGGATGATACCCATGGGAAACACATTGATGAATTTAACGAAAATTTGGGACGCATTCTTTTTTCCTGTTTTAGATACAGTCGTTGCCTGGTATTTTTTTCTCATGCTGCTTGGGAGAAAACGGATTTTAAGGATATGGAATCATATCTGTTATAAAAAAGATGGTCAATACTGTCGGAAGGCATATCAGTTGGACGAGGACGGAAATCTCGTCAAAACATATAAACCAATAAATGACAGCCTTTTGGAATTAGCAGGAAAACCCCTTTCTCTAATTTTAATCGCTTTGCTGGCTTGCCTTGCCTTTTATCGCATCATTATGGCACTGTCCTATATGTTTCCTATTCATGTATCTTACCAACCAAGCACAATTCTGCTTCAATCATACAGCGAGCGATTCCTGGCCGAGGTTTGGTCGAAATACCCTAATCTTGATCTTGAATCGTTGATTAGTAAGTTGCAGTTTAATCGAGTTCAGGCGGCAACTTCATACGCTTATGGCGCTGAATTTATGTTGAACTTAGATTCGGTGGTAAAGTTTTGCGGCTCTGTATCATTTGTACTTCTAACCATAACTTCTTTTTACTCTATATTCATTGTAGCCCTGTTGATAATGGCGTATCTATTGCACGGGGGCCTTTGCGTTGTGCGTTTTCTTTTGAAAAAAACAGGCTCATTTCTAAAAAGATATGTGAAAAAGGTTCCCTTCCTGCGCTCCAATCACGGTCAAAGAAAAGCAAATAGCAGCAGGGTCAAGGCAGATACTTCTACCAATCATACAGGAGAATTTGCGACAAGTTTTTCGGATATTGAACACATTCTTTTTAATAGATTTATAAGTTCTGTTCTTTTTTCAGTCAGAGCATTGTTCATGTTTTTGATTTCAATGTGCATTTTTCTTGTGTGCTGCTTATATCAGTTTAAGCATACGCAAGGCGAATTGGTATCAAGTTTTGAAAGAGAGCGTATTATTGAAACCAGTGGTCATGAGTCATCAGAGGAAACAATAAATGACTTCCTTTCCAAGGTTGAGGAAGAAAAAGGATTCATAAGACATGACCGGCACAACGAATACGAAACTTATGAAACCGAGAACGTCTCAGATTCATATAACTTTTTTAGACTATTATATTGGCGCGAAGGCATAGGCGTATATCTTAGCTTTTTTGGTTGGTATATTGAGATTCCTAAACCCTCTGAAATAATTCTTATAGGAGAAGTTTCACCAACAATCCGTGAATTTATTCATGAAGCTGATGATTTTATCACAGGTGCCAGGTACTCGCTTTATTGAGTATAATATGAATACTGAATTTTTACAGACGGATGGTGGAGCAACGATGAAACAGGCACGGAGTGTTCGCCATCACAATCGTCATTGCTTATTCTTTCCTGCAATCTATCGGGATTGTAAACGACCATCTCTGTGACTGCCCGTGTCGTTAATTCACGGATATAGAACGCAGAGCGGCCCCTGTACGGAGGCCGCTCCCGCATGATTCAACTTTCATAATCCTCCGGTCCCTCCGGCCCGTCACCGTAGCTCTCAGGATAACTGCCGTAATCCGGTTCCTCCCCTGATTCCGCGCCGGGACTGTCGTATTCATC
>CAJOQZ010000244.1 GCA_905236585.1 uncultured Lachnospiraceae bacterium | reverse complement strand
GACCACGTCGGTGCCCAGGATGTTCATGTATTCATCCTCGAGACCGAAGCGCTCGTATTCGGTTTCTTTTTTCCAATCCTCCAACTGGATGACAAAATCTAATTTTTGTGAGTTTTTCACACATTCCACGCCGAACAAAGATTTTACGTCGATTACGCCGATGCCGCGGAGTTCGATTAAATGCTTCGTCACTTCGGGCGACGAACCGATCAGCGTATGGTCGTCAATCCGCCGCAGTTCCACGACGTCATCCGCCACCAGCCGGTGCCCGCGCCGGATCAGTTCCAGCGCCGCCTCGCTTTTTCCGATGCCGGAGTCGCCCATAATCATCAAGCCCTCGCCGTATACGTCGACCATGACCCCGTGGATGCTCTGCATCGGAGCAAGTTCGTAGCGCAGGACATAGATCAGTTCCGCCATAAACTCCGACGTCGGTCGGTCGGTGGAAAGAATCGGCACGCCCTTCGCCCGCGCCACGGTCAAAAACTCATCCTGCGGCTGGAGGCTGCGGCAGATGATGATGCACGGCATCTTGTAGGAAAGCAGTTTCGTCAGCATGGCATACCGCTTCTCGTCGGATTCCATATGCTGTAAATATGTCCACTCCACCATGCCGACCAACTGAATACGGTCGGACTCAAAATGCTCGAAGTAGCCGGTCAGCTGCAGCGCCGGTCGGTTGATGTCGCGCACTGAGACATAGCGCGCTTCCAGCGATATCTCCGGGGTTAAATTTTTCAGTTCGAGTTTTTCCGCTATAATGGATAGTTTTGCGCCTTTGTTGTCGTCCGCCATGAGTTGGGTTCTCCTTTTTAGTTTCCGTCTTCCGTGTATCTCCCGAAAACAATATCTCCCACGGACGAAGCAACGTCCTTTGTGAGATATTGCTTTTCGGTCGATTACGCTGTGTCAAGCACTATAATATCATAACTACCGCTCTCATTCAAGGAGACGGTAGACCGCGGGAAGGTCTATTCTCTCTCGTAACATCGCTGCTATCGCGTCATATGCTTTTTCTTTTGCCGCATGGATATCCGGCACAGGGGTCTGCTTCGCGCACACAAGCAGTTCCTTAGAGCCTCTTTTTTCCGCCAGATGTTCCGCCAGCCGCTTTACCGCTTCGCCGGTGTCAAAAAGCCCGTGCAGGTATGTACCGTAAACGTTTTTGGCGCAGCAGTCTATGACGGATGCGCTGTTTTGCGGTGCATCTGTCGGGCAATCCGCAGCCTCCCGCTTTTCTTCGTCGTGCGCTTTCGAATCTGCCCGCTTTTCTTCTTGCGCCGTGTATGTCTTCGCCGCGTGGACTTCATAGCCCTGCGCTTTCACCCCGTTAAAAACACCGCCCGCTATCGTCATCTCCCTGCGCGTCAGCACCTTTTCTTTTGTAAAATAAGTCCGCACAGAAAGAAGCCCCAAGCCGTCCTGCTCGGTTCGCTCCCCTTCGCTGCGGTCGGGATTATATAATTTTTCACCGAGCATCTGATATCCGCCGCAGATGCCGATGACAAGCGTACCCTCTGCGTGGCGGGAAATGATGGCTTGCGCCAATCCGCATTCTTTCAGCCAAGCGAGGTCGTCCATTGTATTTTTCGTCCCCGGCAGGATGATGCAATCGCATTCGCCGATATCTAACGCTTTTTTCACATACCGAACGCCTAATAGCGGATGCTTTTCCAGCGGCGTCAGATCGGTGAAATTGGAAATATGCGGCAGACGGATGACAGCGATATCGAGCGGCTTATCATGCCGTTTTACGAGCAGACGCCCGCTTAAAGAATCCTCGTCGTCCAGTTCGACATCCATGTACGGCAGAACGCCGTAAACTTTTTTTTTCGTCATTGCCTCTAATTCGTCAAGCCCGGGTTTCAGCAGGTCGACGTCGCCGCGGAATTTGTTAATCAAAAGCCCTTTTATGCGGGCGCGTTCCGCATCGGACAAAAGCGCCAGCGTGCCGTACAACTGCGCGAACACGCCGCCCCTGTCAATGTCCCCGACGAGAAGCACCGGCGCATCCACCGCTTCGGCAAGACCCATGTTTACAATGTCGTTCTCCCGCAGATTGATCTCCGCCGGAGAACCTGCGCCTTCGATAATGACGATCTCATATTCGTTTTCCAGACTATGATACGCATCCAAAATCTCCGGCAGAAATTCCCGTTTCCGCCGGTAGTACTCCGCCGCCCCCATTTCGGCATAAACGCTGCCGTTTAAGACGATCTGGCTTTTTTTGTCGCCGGTCGGCTTTAAGAGGATCGGATTCATCCTGACGTCGCAGGGTATGCCCGCCGCTTCCGCCTGCATTGCCTGTGCGCGTCCGATTTCAAGTCCATCCGGCGTAACGAAACTATTAAGAGCCATATTCTGGCTTTTGAACGGCGCGACCTTGTACCCGTCCTGTAAAAACAAGCGGCAGAGTCCGGCGACGAGGAAACTTTTCCCCACATCCGACATGCATCCCATAAGCATCAACCGACCGCGCATCAGTTCCACCCCCGGGCGCCCGGATCGAGCATGTCCGCCGCCGTATACAACAGCGCATTTACGATTGCCGCGGCGACGGTGCTTCCGCCCTTTCTTCCCATTGCCGCAATGACCGGGATATGGAACGCTTCGCATACGGAAACGATTTTTTCTTTTGCCTCAACGACATTGACGAACCCCACCGGCGCCGCCACAACAAACGCCGGAAGAAATCCCGCTTCGATCCTCTCTGCCAACACAAAAAGCGCCGTCGGCGCGTTGCCGACCGCAAATCCTGCATCAAAATGTGCCTCCGTCGCATACTGCATTGCGGCTGTTGCGCGGGTCGTATTGTCTTCCTTTGCTTTTTTTATGATGTCGGGATGCGCCATATAGCAGTGCGTCGTGCAGCCTAAATGCTGCGCCGCCGTTTTGCTCACGCCTGAAAGCGCCATATTCGAATCCGTAATTATGTCGATGCCCCGGCGCAGTTTTTCTACGCATAATGCAACTGCGGCTCTGGAAAAATGCAGGTTGTCGGCGTAGTCAAAATCCGCCGTCGTATGGATGACGCGCTTTACGACGGCTTCGTTTTCCTTTTTAATCTGTTTTCCCATTCGGGCAAGTTCTTCGCCGATGATGCGCATGCTCGTCCGCTCGATGTCGGCGGGGCGGAAATGGATTATGTTCATATGGACTCCTTTTACAATACCGACAGCAGACGATCGTTGTCCTCTTTTGTGCGGATTGCGATACGATACCAGCTGCCGGTCGGCGTTTTTAGACCATTTAATTCGGAAAGGCTGCGGATTAAAATGCCCTGTTCCGCCAGTCTCTCATGTATGTTTTCTCCGCAAAAAAACATGATGTAATTTGCATCGCTTTGGATGACGCGGTATCCTTTTTTTCGCAGCGCATCCGTTATGCGGGGGCGTTCGGTCCGCACAAGCGCAAGCAGTTTCTTTTTATACGTACCTTCGCCCAGCGCCGCACGGCCCGCCGCCTGTGCAATCTGGGAGACCGCCCACGGGTCGCCGTCGTTTTGCAAATCATAAAGCAATCTCTCATCTTTTGTCACACCGTAACCCAAACGGATTCCCGCCATGGCGAAGATTTTTGTAAATGAGCGGATGACGACCTGCTGCGGGAAATCCATAAACGAACGGTACAGACCTGCCACCGCCTCATCCCCCAAAAAATCAATAAAACTTGCGTCCACCACAAGACGCGTAGACGTTTCTCTGCAGCGGTTTTGAACGGCAAGAAGCAGCGCTTTTTCGGTTGCTTTTCCCGTCGGATGCATCGGCTGGGGGAGAAAGAAAATGCCGATGTCCTCTGTGATATCGGAAAGCACGGCATCCGTCAGGCAAAAGTCATTTTTCTCATCCAGACGGTGAAAACGAAT
>CAJOQZ010000243.1 GCA_905236585.1 uncultured Lachnospiraceae bacterium | reverse complement strand
TTTAAGATGTTCATCATCGGAACCGGTAATTTCGTTCCCGCCGCGCCGCCTAAGAACTGATGCAAAGATACGCCCTGCTCATTCGCCGCTGCCTGTGCATTTGCCAGAGATACCGCAAGGATCGCATTCGCTCCTAACTTGGACTTATCCTCCGTTCCGTCTAAGTCAAGCATGATCTTGTCGATCTCATAGATGTTCGACGCGTCATGTCCGATCAGAGCCTCGGCAATGATGTTGTTGACATTGTCAACCGCCTTCAACACGCCCTTGCCGCCATAACGCTTGTCGTCATTGTCGCGAAGTTCCAACGCCTCAAACTCACCCGTCGAAGCGCCGCTCGGAACCGCTGCACGGCCGATCGAGCCGCCTGCCAATTCCACTTCTGCCTCAACCGTCGGGTTCGAGCGGGAGTCTAAGATCTCGCGTGCATGAACTCTGACAATTCTCATAAATTCATTCATGTGTCATTTCCTCCTTTGAGATATTATTAGTTTCGACGCGGCGAACCGCTGCCGGTTCGCCGCTCCAAAAAGGAACAACTGCTTACGCCGCCCTTTATGTTCCATACAATGATACGATCAGTCCTCGTATTCCTCCTCTAAATCTGAACCGTCATCCTCCAGTTTGAAGAAACTGATCAACTCGTCCAACTCCTGCGCCATGGACTTCAAGTCGCCCGCGGACTTGTTGATGACTTCGAACGTCGCGTTCAACTCTTCAACCGATGCGTTCGTTTCCTCGGTCGCCGCCGCGTTCTCCTGCGAGATTGCCGACAGATCGGAGATGATCTCAATCAGGCTGTTCTTGGAATTGTTGACCGCGTCGATGCGCTCATTGATCCGCTTCGTACCTTCGGAAACTTTGTTCACTTCGGCAATCATCGAATCCATATCCGTCTTCGTCTCATCGAGTTTCTGGCTCTGTACCTCGAACGCTTCATTCAACTCGCCGACCGTCTTGACGGATTCCTGCGAACCCTCAACCAACTTCTCGACGATTTCGGAAATCTGCGTCGCCGCTTCCTTTGACTGCTCCGCCAATGCACGGATTTCGTCCGCAACGACCGCGAAGCCCTTGCCAGCCTCTCCGGCTCTCGCCGCTTCGATCGAAGCATTCAAGGAAAGCAGGTTCGTTTGTGTGGAGATATCGTCGATGACGCTTGACGCCTGTGCGATATCCTGTACGGATGTATTCGTCGTATTGATGTTGTCCTCGATAACCTTCATTGCCGAAACGACGTCCTGATTGTGGTTAATCAGCGCATCGACCGTCTGAATCGTGCGGTCCGCCGCTTCTTTCATGTTGTCCGTCGCGCCCGAAAGCGTACTTACCTCATCCGATACGCCGTCGATGTCCATACCCATGTTGGATGTATCCTCTGCGGATGTCTGTACGCTTTCCGCCTGTGATACCGCACCCTTGGCGATGTCCTCGACCGCCTGTGATACCTGGAAGGAAGCCTGCGAAGCCTGCTCCGAGGAATTGGAAAGTTCCGTACCCGAAGATGATACGTTGTTCGACAACTGTGTGGAATCGGAAATAACGGAGAACAGTTTCTTTACCAAAAGTTCTGCCTCTTCGCCGATAGTACCGAGTTCATCGACACGGGCAAGGGTGTTCTCTTTGAATTTAACCGTCAGATGCCCATGCGCCATACGGGTAATACCGGATACAATGTCAGCCATCGCGTCCGCACTGCTCCTGTAAAGGAATACGCCGATCGTACAGAATACAATTACGCAGACAAGCGCCGCGAATACCATTGTCAGAATAATTTTCCGAATATGTTCGTTGATGTCGTGCGTCTTACGGAACGCGACCACCATGCCGCCGACGGAGCCGTCATCCGCAAGCACCGGTGCGTAAACGCCGGAATACTTCTGCCCCGCTACTACATAGTTCGGACGATAATACAGCCCCTTTCCGATTACGACTTTCTGATAGATGTCATCCGGTGCTTTCGTATCTGCGTTCTTCCGTCCGACCGGGGATCCATCAACCGTCGTAATTGCTCGGATGTTATCATAAAATATAGCGTAGTCCAGTCCGGTACGCTCCTTCAAAGCGCCGATGAACTGCCCCTTGAATGCATGCTCGCCTTTCCAGAGGACGTCGTCTTCATCCAAATTCCACTCGCCCTCAAACATGCGCTCGATTTCATCCGCCATCTGGATTGCACCAACCGAAAGTTCTTCTTCGATGAGGTTCTCATAGACGCCGGAAACCTCAAGAGATCCAATCGTAACCAAAACCGTCGCTACTGCAATACATGCCACAACCGCTATCGTAATGACATGCAGCACCAATTTTCTTTTTCTCTTCTTTCGCATCTCGTTTTATTCCTTTCTTTATGCTGGAGCAAAAACATCCACGAAATATTATACCATTCTTTAGAAAAAATGCACTAATAAATTCACATTTTTTCGCGTTTTTTTTGTAAAAAAAGAACATAATCCGCTAAAACCCTTGTATTTACAGTATTTGCGCACCACAAAATATAGTGGTTGCCGCAGCAATATCATTCCCTCATGGGGGCAATTTCACTTCCCTGCCGGTTTTTATAGACGCTATGCGCCGGAACAACTCCCCGTACCAACGACAGCGGATAGATATTGGTATGGCACCCGACGACGGTTCCCGGATTCAAAACGCTGTTGCAGCCGACCTCGACAAAATCGCCGAGCATGGCGCCGAATTTTTTCAGCCCTGTTTCGATCTGCTCGTTTTCGGCTTTTACCACGACAAGGGTCTTGTCCGATTTCACATTCGACGTGATCGACCCCGCCCCCATATGCGATTTATGTCCTAAAACGGAATCGCCGACATAGTTATAATGCGGCACCTGCACGCCGTTGAAAATCACGACGTTTTTCAGTTCCGTCGAATTGCCGATCACGGCATGCTTGCCGACAATCGCATTGCCCCGGATAAAAGCGCAGTGGCGCACCTCCGCATCCTCGTCGATGATCAACGGACCGTTTAAGAACGCCGTCGGCGCGACCGTCGCGGACTTTGCGACCCAGATGTCTTCTCCCCGCTTTTCGTATATATCCGCATCGAGCGTCGGTCCAATTTTTTTGATAAAATCGCCGATTTCGGGAAGCACTTCCCACGGGTACGTTTTCCCGTCGAACAGCCCCTCCGCCATCGTCTCGGATAGGTCGTACATATTTTTGATCTCTGCTGTTTCCATTGATTATCCCCTTATCCTTACTCTAATACCTTATGAACAATTTCATTCCCGCCGCCGCGAGTTTATATATGGGATGCTCCATCCGCCGACGGACCGCCGCGAGTTCTTTTCGAATCGGAATCGACTGCGGACAATGCCTCTCGCATTTGCCGCATTCGATACAGAGTCCGGCATTGGAACGTTTTCTGCGCATGGTCGTACACATGATGTACTCCCGAAATCCGGTGAAATAATCCCGGAACGAATTATTATAAGCAGAAAAGCACATCGGAATATCCACGCCCTGCGGACACGGCTGGCAGTAGCCGCAGCCCGTGCAGCCGACCTTCGTGGAGGCATGGATCGCCGCAAGCAGACGCGGATATAACGCAAGTTCTTCTTCTGAGAGGGCGTCCGGCAGACTTTCCGCCGCGATCCGGCAGTTTTCATCTACTTGCGCGACATCATTCATCCCGGATAAGACGACGTTTACCTCCTTGTGGTTCCAGATCCACCGCAGCGCCCAGTCCGCGGGAGAACGCTTCTCGGACATTTTTTCCAATTCGCGGTATGCTTCCTCCGGCAGATTATTCACAAGTCTTCCGCCGCGCAGGGGCTCCATGATGATGACCGGAATCCCCTTCTCATAAGCGTAAGATAAGCCTTCGATCCCCGCCTGTGCGTGCTCGTCCATATAGTTGAACTGAATCTGGCAGAAGTCCCAGTGGTACGCGTCGATCAGTTCCTTAAACGCGGAAGTCCCGCCGTGAAAAGAAAAGCCGATGTTTGCGATGCGCCCGGATGCCTTTTTTTCTTCAAGCCATGTATCGACCCCCATATCGCAAAGGCGCCGCCATGTGCGCACGTCATTTAACATATGCATCAGATAATATTCGATATGGTCGGTCTTAAGTCGGCTTAACTGCTCCGTAAAATAGCGGTCGATATCGCCGTCTTTTTTAATCAGATACTGCGGCAGTTTCGTCGCGATATTCATCTTATCGCGACAGCCGTACTCCTCCATAAACTTGCCGAGGCAGACCTCGCTTCCGTTATATATGTATGCGGTGTCGAAGTAATTGACCCCAAGGTCAAGCGCCCGCTTTAGTTCCCGATTTGCTTTCTTTTGATCGATGCCTGCGCCCCTTCTCGTAAAGCGCATACAGCCGAAGCCCAAAACGGAAAGCTCCTGCCCGTTCTTCTGATTGGTGCGGTACTGCATTGTCTCCCTGTTCACGGACGATTACCCCCACTCACGCTTGATTTTAAGCCGTTCAACCGCGCGCCTTAGCATCGCCTCCGCAAGATAATATTCCCGCAGACTCTGCTCCCGCAGCATCATTTCTTTCGCGTCCGACTCTTCTTTAAGGGCGCGCTGCTCGTCGATCTCATCCACCCGCTCGGCGGATTCGACAAGCACAAGCACCCGGTTGTCCTCTACGCGCATCATCCCTTCGGAGACAAAGCCGATCTCTTTTTTGCTTTTTTCGGGGATAAATTCAATCCGCCCCGGCACAATCGGTATCACCACATTCTCATGCTTCGCTTCGACGCCGTAGCGCCCGTCCACGGACGGCACCGAAAGACGCTCGACGCGTCCTTCGAAAAAAACCGAATCCGCTTCAAATATTTGCAGATAAAATACATTCATAACAGCGTCTTCGCCTTCTCTTTCACATCCTCAATCGTCCCTACGTTATAAAATGCCATCTCCGGCAGATCGTCATATGCGCCGTTAAGGATCTCATCGAATCCCCGGATGGTCTCTTCCACCGGAACATAAACGCCCTTTACCCCGGTAAACTTCTCCGCAACGAACATCGGTTGGGATAAAAACCGCGTCACCTTGCGCGCCCGGTTTACGACCATGCGGTCTTCGTCAGAAAGTTCCTCCAAGCCCAAAATGGCAATAATATCCTGCAGTTCCCGGTACTTCTGCAAGCACTCCTGCACCGCCCTCGCCGTCCGGTAATGCCGTTTTCCGACCGCGTCCTCGGATAATATCCGCGAGGTGGATTTCAACGGGTCAACCGCCGGATAAATTCCCTGCTCCGCAATCTCGCGGGAGAGCACCGTCGTCGCGTCCAAATGGGAAAACACCGTCGCCGGCGCCGGGTCCGTCAGATCGTCCGCCGGTACGTACACCGCCTGTACCGAGGTAACGGAGCCGTCCCTCGTGGATGTGATCCGCTCCTGCAAATGCCCCATGTCCTGCGCCAACGTCGGCTGATAGCCCACAGCGGAAGGCATATGTCCCAAAAGTGTCGAAACCTCCGACCCTGCCTGCACAAAACGGAAAATATTGTCAATGAACAAAAGTACGTCCTTGTGTTCGACATCCCGAAAATACTCCGCCATCGTAAGACCGGTAAGCGCCACGCGCATCCGCACGCCCGGCGACTCATTCATCTGACCGAAGACCATGGCGGTCTTATCAATCGTGCCGCTCTCACGCATCTCGTTCCATAAGTCGTTGCCTTCGCGGCTGCGTTCGCCTACGCCGGTGAAGATCGAATACCCACCGTGTTCTAACGCCACATTATGGATCAATTCCTGAATCAGTACCGTCTTGCCGACGCCGGCGCCGCCGAACAAACCGATTTTGCCGCCCTTCAAATAGGGTTCGAGCAGATCGATGACCTTGATGCCGGTCTCTAAGATTTCAACCTCAACGCTCTGCTCGTCGAATCCGGGCGCATGCCGATGGATCGCCCTGCGCCCTACATCCGAAGGAATCGCCGCTCCTCCGTCAATCGGCTCCCCGAGCACGTTGAACATCCTGCCGATACATTCATTCCCCACGGGAACAGAAACCGGCGCACCCGTCGCTTCCACGATCATGTCCC
>CAJOQZ010000242.1 GCA_905236585.1 uncultured Lachnospiraceae bacterium | reverse complement strand
GACGGCGGACTGCATCCGGCTGTTTGACGGAATGCTTGCGACCATGCGTTTTAACGAGGATAGGATGAAGGATTCGGCAAGAGGCGGATTTACGAACGCGACAGACGCGGCGGATTATCTGGTGAAAAAAGGCGTGCCTTTCCGGGACGCGCATGGCATTATCGGCGAGATCGTCCTTTACTGCATTGATGAAAAAAAGGCGATCGACGATCTTTCCTTAGAGGAGTTTAAGAAGTTTAGCGGCGCGTTTTCTGAGGATGTATATGAGGCGATCTCGATGACGACCTGCGTCAACGCCAGAGAGACGGCGGGCGCACCGGGCAGGGCGGCGATATCGGCGCACCTTTCGGCGTGCAGGAAATATTTGGAACAGGAAAAATTGGTATAAAGGTGTGTGAAGGAACCATATATATTTTGGTAAGGAGGACCCAAAATGAAGGAAAAACTGAAAGTAGGAATTTTAGGCGGCACCGGCATGGTGGGACAGCGGTTCGTGGATCTTTTGGCGGAACATCCGTGGTATGAGATCAAAACGATCGCGGCAAGCCCCCGCAGTGCAGGAAAAACGTATGAAGAAGCGGTCGGCGGACGCTGGAAGATGGATCGTCCGATCCCCGAAGCAGCGAAAAATCTCGTTGTAAAAGACGTCGGCGACGTAGAGGCTGTTGCGGCGGACGTGGATTTTGTTTTTTCCGCGGTCGATATGTCAAAAGACGAGATCAAGCGGATCGAAGAGGACTACGCGAAGACGGAGACGCCGGTTGTATCCAACAACAGCGCACACCGCTGGACGCCGGACGTGCCGATGATGATACCGGAGATCAACCCGCAGCACGCTGAAGTTATCGAATTTCAGAAAAAAAGGCTCGCAACGAACCGCGGCTTTATTGCGGTAAAGCCGAACTGTTCGATTCAGTCCTATACGCCGGCGCTTTCGGCGTGGAAAGCGTTCGAGCCGTACGAAGTCGTTGCGACGACCTATCAGGCGATTTCCGGCGCGGGGAAGAATTTTGACGAATGGCCCGAGATGGTCGGCAACGTCATTCCGTTTATCGGCGGGGAAGAGGAAAAGAGCGAAAAGGAGCCGCTTCGGATTTGGGGGCATATCGAAAACGGACAGATCGTTCCGGCTGACAATATCAAAATCACCTGCCAGTGCGTGCGCATTCCGGTACTGTACGGGCATACTGCAGCGTGTTTTGTAAAGTTTAAGAAGCAGCCGTCGAAGCAGGAGCTGATCGATGCGCTCACTTCTTTTTCCGGTGAACCGCAGAAGCTGGAACTTCCCTCTGCCCCAAAACAGTTCATTGCATACATGGAGGAGGAGAACCGTCCGCAGGTCGCGCTGGATGTGGACTATGAGCGCGGCATGGGCGTATCCATCGGACGCCTCCGCGAAGATTCGATCTACGACTGGAAGTTTATCGGTCTGTCGCATAACACGCTGCGCGGTGCGGCGGGGGGCGCTGTGCTTTGTGCGGAACTGCTTACGGCAAAGGACTATATCACGAAAAAATAAGGGGAGCCAGCATGATAAAGCGTACAAATGAGATCAAGCAGTTGCAGAAACTGTTTGAAGAAAGCCATAACCGGCTCGTCTACGTCTATGGAACGCGCCGGAGCGAAAAGGAGGAATTGATCCGCCAGTTTTTGGCAGGGAAGAGGTTCTTTTACTACTGCGCGCGCAATTCGTCGGAAGAGGAGCAGCTGCGGGCGCTCAGCGCACAGATCGAGCAGCAGTATGGGATCAAATTGCAGAAAAACTCCTATGACGAATGTTTTACGCGTATCAAGAGCGGGGATTCGTCCAAACTGGTCGTGGTTATCGACGAGTTTGACCGCATTGCGAAAAAAGACCCGGATTTTTTTACCAGCATCGTGAACTTGAAAAACCGCAAACTCTATCCCGGACCGGTGATGATCGTTCTGCTTTCCTCATCTCTGACGTGGTCCCGCCGCGACATGGAAAAAACCATCGGCGCGAGTTTGGAGGCGATCGATTTACAGACGCATTTGGAGGAACTGTCGTTTTTGGACATCGTTCGGACGTTTCCCGATTATTCGGTCAAGGAGAGCGTGCAGCTGTACGGGATCATTGGCGGTGTTCCGGCGTATTTGTATCATTGGGACGCGAATAAAACGATCAAGCAGAACGTCTGCGATCTTATCCTACGCTCCGGCGGTGCGCTGCATGACGAGGCGGAGGACACCATAGCCGCGGAACTGCGGGAACTGGCGGTATACGATACGATCCTTAGCGCAATGGCGGGAGGCAATGAAAAATTAAACGACCTCTACCGCAAGACCGGCTATTCCCGGGCGAAGATATCGGTTTATCTAAAAAATCTGTCTGCCTTTGATATTGTGGAAAAAGTCAATTCATTTGAAACGGGGGGCTGGGACAACGCGAAAAAGGGCGTCTACCGGATCAACCATCATTTGGTCGATTTCTGGTTCACGTTCGTTTATCCGCACTTGTCGGAGTCGGTCATCATGGAGCCGGAGAATTTCTACGACCTTTATGTGGCGCCGAACCTCGACCATTATCTGCGTCCGTATTTCGTCGGCGTCTGCAACGAATATTTGTCGCTGATGAACCGGGTCGGAAAGGTGCCCATCAAAATCGAACGGATGGGGACATGGGTCGGCAAGGAAGGCACGATCGACATCATCGGACAGGATGCGGTGCGGGACAACGTGGTCGGCATCTGCAACTGGGAGGAAGAGGAATTGTCCTTCGCCCGCTATCAGAAACTGCTCGAAGACATGAAGAGCGCGCGCATCCATGCGAAAACGATCTACCTGTTTTCCGCCCGCAGTTTCGATATAAAATTGAAGGCGCTCGAACATCAGCCGGAATCGATCGTGGTTCTCGTGGATATGAACGAACTGTAATCATAAAAAGGTGGCAAAAGATACTTTTGTCACCTTTGCCAATCTTTTTATGGATAATGAAAATGGGTGAAACCAATCCTGCCGCTGCGGAATCGCTTCGCAGCGGAAAATTTTTATATATCGCGGAAAAACCTTCCGTCGCAAGGGAATTTGCCAACGTCTTAAACGAACGGATGACGAAGAAAAACGGCTATACCGAGGGCGACCGCTCGATCGTGACCTGGTGCTTCGGACATTTGGTGACGATGAGCTACCCGGACGTATACGACGAGAAGTACAAGCAGTGGCGGCTCGAAACGCTTCCTTTTCTGCCGGAGAAGTTTTTGTATGAGATCATTGGCGACAAAGGCGTCCGGGAGCAGTTTGAGACGGTAAAAGGGCTTCTTTTGCGCCCGGATGTGGCGCGGATCTATGTCTGCACCGATTCGGGGCGCGAGGGCGAGTATATCTACCGGCTGGTGCGCCAGGAGGCGGGAGTAAAAAATAAGGACGAGCGGCGCGTCTGGATCAACTCGCAGACGGAAGATGAGATCCGGCGGGGAATCGAAGAGGCGAAGGATTTGTCGGCGTATGACACGCTCTCCGCCGCCGCTTATCTGCGGGCGAAAGAGGACTATCTGATCGGCATCAATTTTTCAAGGCTTTTAACCCTAAAATACGGTCGGACCATGGCGGATTTTTTGAAAAAAAAATGGTGCGTCGTATCGGTCGGACGGGTGATGACCTGCGTCTTAGGCATGGTCGTCCGCAGGGAGCATGAGATCCGCGCCTTCCAAAAGACGCCGTATTACCGCGTCATCGCGGGCGTCGACATGGATGGAATGACTTTGGAAGCCGAATGGAAAGCCGTCGAGGGCAGCGCGTATTTTAATTCGCCGCTTTTATATAAGGAGAACGGATTTAAGGAAGAAAAGAGCGCGGCGGCGCTGATCGCGTCTGTCTGTGGAAAACAGGCAGGAGATCTTGTTTTTGACAAAGATAAATCCACTCCGGCAGACATAAAAGCAGACGTATCCTCCGTGCAGAAAAGCACCGAAAAAAAACGTCCGCCGCTTATATACAATTTAGCGGAACTGCAGAACGACTGCTCGAAAATGTTCAAGATTTCGCCGGACGAAACCTTAAAGGTGGTGCAGGATCTCTATGAGAAAAAACTGGTTACCTATCCCCGTACGGACGCCCGCGTCTTATCGTCGGCGATCGCGAAGGAGATCCATAAGAACCTAAACGGCTTAGCGTCCCTTTCGAACGTGCGGGGCAATGTGGAAGAGATTATAGAAAACGGCTGGCACAAGGGGATTTCCAGGACGAAATACGTCAACGACAAGGCGATCACCGATCATTATGCGATCATCCCGACCGGCGCGGCGACGAACATCCTGCCGAAGCAGCCGAGGCTGTCCGTCAACGTATATGAACTGATCGTGCGGCGGTTTCTTGCGATCTTTTATCCGGCGGCGGTCTATCAAAAGATTGCCGTGACGCTTTCGGCGGGAAGCGAGCGTTTTTTCATCAACGATAAGTTTTTGAAAGAAGAAGGCTTTCTTGCCGTCATGCGTTATTCCTTTTCTAAAGAGAAGGATGCCGAAAAGGACGCCCCGGCAAAAAGGGAGGCACTTGCGAAACTGCGGAAAGGAGCATCTCTTCCGATTAAATCTTTTACGATCAAAGAGGGCGAGACGGCGCCGCCGAAGCGCTACAACACCGGTTCGATGATCCTTGCGATGGAGAACGCCGGAAAACTGATCGAGGACGAGGAACTGCGGGAACAGATCTCGGGCAGCGGGATCGGCACCAGCGCCACACGGGCGGAGATATTAGACAAACTGGTGCGCAACGATTATCTGAAACTGAATAAAAAGACGCAGGTCTTAACGCCGTCCCTGCAGGGCGAGATGGTTTACTATATCGTAAAAAGCGCCATTAGTTCCATGCTTGACGCGGAGTTTACCGCGGGCTGGGAGAGAGGGCTTTCGAAAGTCTGGGAAGGAACGCTGGGGGAAGAAGAATATTACCGCGAACTCAAAGGCTATATCACCCGCCGCACCGAAAAAGTGTTGGCGCAAAACAATACCGAAAAACTGCGGCAGGCGTTTTCTTACGCGGCGAAGTTTTATAAATGATACCAGAGAGGATTGTGGGGCGCAAATCGTCCAGTGTACGATTGCTTTGCGCCGACCGTAGCGAAGCGAAGAAGCGAAGCACGGAACAATCCGTAGGTATCATTTGTTTGTTGTCAAGGCAAGATTGGATAGAAATTGATTTCCTTGATTTTTTTGGGGTTGCACTTTTTTTTCAATAGTTGTATGATGATAACTGGTAGTTTTTGATAAGACCATGATATGAAATATATAACGGAGGAGTGAAGATGCTGAACATCAAAAAAGAAGCAGACGGAAGCAAACTGACAATGAGCCTTGAGGGCAGACTCGATACGACGACGGCGCCGCAGCTCGAAGAGGAAGTAAAGTCCTCGCTGGCGGGCGTTACGGATCTTACCATGAACATCGGCGAATTGCAGTACATCTCGAGTGCGGGCTTGCGCGTTCTTTTGTCGGCGCAGAAGACCATGAACAAGCAGGGCAGCATGGTAGTTAAGAACGCTTCCGACGAAGTAAAGGAAATCTTTGACGTGACCGGATTCTCGGATATTTTGACGATTGAGTAATCGATTTATTGAAGCAAAGCGTAACAGAAAAAGAAGACGCAGAATACACAAAAGGAAGATGCCGCTAACACTTATGCTGGGAGCGGCTGTTTTCCTTGTCATTGGGGTGGGGGGCTTAACAGCCTTCTTTTTGCGTGGGCGACGTGTCTATACGCATTGCGAGACTGAAGCGGGGACGCCGATCGTCGCGGCGGATTTTTTGAAAAACGAAAAGTATGCCGCCGTTTTCGTTCCGGATGAGCCCGTCGATACATCGGTACTCGGAGATACGGCGCTTAAGGTGAAGTCCGGTCCCTTTACTTACAACTGCATCCTAAGCGTGTATGATACGACGCCGCCCGAAGCAAAGCCGAAAGACCGGATGACGGTACCGGGCGAGGCGCTTTTGCCGGAGGATTTTGCCGAAGATATCGAGGATGCGACGGAAGTGACGGCGGAGTATGTTAAGAAGCCGGATTTTTCCAAAAAAGGCGTGCAGAAAGTGGACGTACTGCTGAAGGATGCGGCGGGCAACGAAACGCCGATTTCCGCGGAACTTATCATCAGCCCGATCATTGAGACGATCACGATCGAAGCGGGAGAGGACGCGCCAAAGGAGGAGCAATTCTACGTATCGGGCAAGTCGGATACGGACATGATCCGCCTTTTAGAGGGGCTTGACAAGGTAAATACGCGCGTGCCCGGAGAATATCCGGTGACATTTTCCGTAGGAGACATGACGGTTACGTCTACGGTTTGCGTCGAGGATACGACCGATCCGGTGCTGGTGCTGAAAAATATCCATGCGGCGTACGGCGTGCTTCCCGAGGCAAGGGATTTCGTCGCTTCAGCATCCGATATGACGGCGCTTACCTACTCGTTTGCCGAAGGAGGGGAGCCGACCGTCATGGACGGCACGCAGGAGGTAACCGTTGTCGCAACGGACGCGGCGGGCAACGCCACGCAGAAGACGGCGGACCTTACCATGGTGGAAGATACGGAGCCGCCGGTGATCGAGGGTTATAATGACCTGCTCGTTATTGCCGGCAAATCCGTCAGTTACCGCAGCAATATCAAGGTGACGGACAACGTGGACGAGGACGTGGAACTGCAGGTGATTACG
>CAJOQZ010000241.1 GCA_905236585.1 uncultured Lachnospiraceae bacterium | reverse complement strand
CTGCCGGAGGCGGTATTGTCCGTGACGTTTTCCGGCTCCGGCGGCGTTATTTGCTTCTGAGGCGAGAGTAACTTCGGCGTCGCATCTTCTTCCGTATCTCCGCCATCGTCTCCCGTATCATCGCTGCCGTCTTTTTTTGTGCTGCCGTTGCCGTCTTCCTGCGTATCGCTGTTGTCTTCCACCGGAACAGCCGTGACGGTCAGCGTGCCGGTAATTATCGTTATCGTATAATTTTCCGCGAGCGTCCCATCATTTAATGTATAGGTAAAAAGGTTGTCGCTTTCGCCGACTTCCGTCTGTGCGCCGGTAAAGGTATACGCCGCGCCCTCGCCTTCCGCGAAGCCGTCGCCGCCGACGGAGCCGTTCTGTACGACTGTAATGCCGCCGGTTTCCTCCACCGCAAGCCCGATGCCCGGGTTTGCAAGCACCGTTCCGTCGTATGTCTTCTTCAAGTCCGCCGAGGTTAAGATTACGGTACGCTTCATAATGGTCGCTGCCGCTTCCGCCTGATTCCCCGATGCCGCAAGTGCGTAGTCGCCCGCGCTGTCTCCGGCGAGGGTGATGTCCGCAATAGTGACCGTCTTATTCTCTTCCGCGTCCTTGCCGACAAACGTTCCCTCCGCACTTGCGGTCAGGCTGTCACCGTCTTTTCGCCCGTCAAATACCGCTTGCGTGCAGTCTAATGTCGCCGCCGTCGTTCCGTCGTATGTCTTATCCGCTGCAGTAATCCCCGAAACCGTCACCTCGCGCCGTTCGATGGTAAAGTCCACTTCCTTTGTAATCGCGGAATAATTGTTGCCATTGCCCGCCAGCGTAAATACCGCCGTATAGGTTCCCGCGTGCGTCGGCAGCGTCTCACTTTCGCCATAGACAGTATCTCCCTTGCCTTTGTAAGTGACAACAACATCATCCGCATTACCGAATTTGGTTACGCCTTTGTTCGGTGCGCTTGCCGCTTCGCCGTATGTCCAACCAGCGAGCGACGGCTCCGTCGTCCATGTGTTTTCCGTTCCTGTGACGGTCAGGGTGCCGTATGTCGCCGTTAGTATGTAATTGACACCTCCGCTTACGGAATAGGTAAAGGTATTCTTACTGCTTCCGACCGCCGTCTGTGAGCCGGTCACATGGGTGGTTATACCATCGCCGACGGCAAATCCATCCCCGCTGACTGTCACCTCGTCATTGGTAAGTGCGGTTCCGTCGTATACTTTTTCCGCAGAGCCGGAGGTCACCGTCACCTGCCGTTTTGTGATATCCGCCGTGGCAGAAGACTGGTTTCCCGATGCGGCAAGCACATAGTTATCCTTTGCGTCCCCGGTTAAAGTCAAACCCGTTATCGTGACGGTTTTATCTGTCCCCGCATTCCTGTCGGAAAATGTTCCCGCAGCTGTCACGCCAAGTTTATTCCTATCTTTTGCCAACACGCCGTCAAGGGTTACATTGCTGTAGTCCAGCGTCGCTGTCGTGCTTCCGTCAAATTTTTTATCCTCTGCGGCAATCCCGGAAACGGTGACCTCTTTCTTACTGATGGTTACTGTCCCGCTCCCTGTCACCGTTTGGTAATTCGGCTTTGTTACCTGATAATAGACCGTATAGGTTCCTGCATTGGTATAAGTGGGTATGGTTGTCAGGTTGTATTCACCGCTTGCCTCCGTGCGGCAGCGCACGGTTGCGCCGTCCGGTCTCCAGACCATGATCCTGTGCGCCACACCGTCATAAGTGCCGGTGTAGTTATCGCAATGAACACTATTACTCATAGATTGTGCGGTGATGGTGACTGTCACCGTCTGGTCTTTAGTACCGCTCTTATAATTATTGTCACCCGATGCTGTCGCTCTGATCACCACGGTGTAGGTGCCAACCGGCGTATTTCCCGCGCATTTAAGGGGCAGTTTATTTGCCGATGTCACAGCCTCTATCGTGAAGTAAGACACATCGGCTCCGATACCATCTTTTTGACTGTTAATATCATAGGACACCGTACCTGCCGCATTCGATGCCGTCGATAGATATTTAACATTGTGATTATATGTCAAAAAAGTTTCCGTTATAGAATCCGTCGCCGCAAAGGTCATCGGATTGTCTGCCTTGCCAATCGTAACGGAAACGCTCTGTGGCGTGCTGTTGCCACCGTCGCCTCTTGCCTGATAACAGACGGTGTAGGTTCCCGCGTTCGTTGCCTCGGGGATAGATGTCGTATAATCTCCTGAAGTGCCGAGCCGATAGTACATCGTGCCATTATTTGCCACACCAGCGTTTACAAGTGCTTGCGCCGAGCCGGTGTATGTCAATGTTTTTGCCGTGGGCGCGGTAGTGACCGTGGCAGGGTTTGCCGTCCACGAGGCATAGAGTGTGGTATTGCTCGATAAATCACAGGTTCTCGCACTTGTCCCGTCGGCATTATAATACTTTGTCCCGCCGCCGTTTGTGCCGCTGAAATAGCCGTTAAAGGTGTACCCCGACCGTGTCGGCACCGAAATGGACGGCATAGCGGAATCATAGGTTGCGGTCACGCTTGCCGTGCCGCCGGAGCCGGACTGCCAGTCGAGGGTGACAGTATATGTTTTTGGTATAAGAACCACCGGAACAATCCAATAGTTATGCGTCAAACCGCCTTGGCTATGCTCTATATTGCCATTAGACCAAACATAATAGGCAAGAGTATTATTATATTTCGTACCAAGCCAGAAACACGAACTTTCTCCCTTGTAGCCTTTCCTAACCGTGTTAGATAAAGACTCTGCTTCATTTTTTGTCAACAAGCGATAATTATATTCCCCTTTTTTCCCTAAAATGCCGCTGCCGGGCCATTCACCTCTACTTACCCCTTCATCACACATCCATAATTCATACTCGCCATCAGTAAGACCTGTATTATAATATTCTTTATTGCCGATGGTCTTAGCCGTTCCGCCCAATTCTTTTGCCGTCGCTCCCACTTCCATCACCGGCAAAAATGCCCCCCCACAGGCGGTCAGGAGCATCCACACCGCAAGCACGAGCGCCGTTGTCTTTTTTCCGATCCTTCTGCTCATTTCTCTCATATCCTGTTCCTCCCGTCCAAAGCGCCCCCGCGTCAGACAGCGGTCTTTTCCGCCGTCCCGTCCCGCTGACGCAAAAATGCGCACTTTCCCCCTTGCCGGTCTGTTGCTTCTTTTGCTATTGTAATCGTTCCGGACGGGATTTTTCGGGCTTGCGAAGATTTCGATACGTTTTGCACGGATTTTTTACCGGATGCGGCGCCTGATGTGGTACTATTTAAGAGGGCAGTCCTAACCTGTCTGCGGCAGACAAACCGTAAGAACCGTAGAATAATAATCTACCGTTCCTTACCTGATATGAAAGGCGTCATCCATGACTATCCTGCGTGATTTGTCCGTAATTTGGGCGATGATAAATATTGCCGTCTTTTTCCTTGTGCTGATGGAATTTCGCGTTCCGATGAAGCGGCTCGTCGTGTATTCCGTTCTTTACATGGTGCCGCTTATCGCGTTCAACTTATGGTTTCTGCTTTCCTTCGGTCCTGCAAAAATGGCGCAGTCGCTGTTTTTCATCATGCTGCTGCCGACGGTGGTCTTTTACTTTTTCCTGTCAAAATACCGGGACGGACGCTTCCTATACTCCTTTTTCCTGATTTCCGACCTAAACGCCGACCTTACGATGCTGACCTATCTGCTCGACATCGCCGTCCCCGCGCCGCGCTACCTCGTGATGTTCCTATCGCGGCTGTTTTTGTTTCCTCTGCTGAACGTCTACGCTTACCGGAGGCTGCGCCGTCCGTATCTTTTTGTGCAGCACAGCGTCGACCGGGGTTGGGGCGCGTTTGCAGTCGCGGCGGCTCTTTTTGATGTGCTTGCCGTCCGTCTGTTTTCCCGCCCGGACATGATTGAGAACCGCCCGGAAGATCTTATCCTGCTTTTAATCGTAATCGCCCTCACCCTGCTTACGAACTGGTACATTTTTACGGCGTTAAATACGCAGCGCAGACTCCACGAACTGCATGAGCGAGAGCAGGTGTTCTTAATCCAGACCAGCCAACTGCACCGCCGCATCGAGGAAAGCAGCCGAATGAAAAGTCTGCTCGCGATTGAACGCCACGACCTTAGGCACCGTCTGCACGCGCTGTCCGCCATGCTTTCCGACGGAAGGATTGAGGACGCCCTTGCCTACCTGAAAAAATCGGACGAACAGATTGCCGATACGCAGTTGTCCCATTGGTGCAAAAACACGGTGCTTGACGCCATTTTTTCTTACTACTTTACGCAGGCGCAAAACATCGGAATTAAAATCGAAGCGGATCTTGACATTCCCGAACAGATCGATGCGGACGCGACGGAACTGTCCACCGTTTTCGCGAACGTCCTTGAAAACGCGATTCACGCGGTTGCGCTGCTGCCCGAAGAGCGCCGCGTCATCCGCTGCAAATGCATCCGCCAGCCTAAGTTAATGTTCCGTGCCTGCAACCCATACAGCGGCGAAATCCATTGGTCGGCGGACGGTCTTCCGCTCCCTGCGGACAAACCCGCCGGTACGGGAAGCCGCTCGATTGCCGCGTACTGCGAGCGTCACGGCGCATGGTGCGACTATAAGGCGGAAAACGGATGGTTTACTATCCAACTGACCCAGCCGTAACTATCTTTCCTTGGAAATAAACGAATCTTACGTGTCCGACGGCAAAAACGCCTTAACCTCGCACTTAAGAAACGATTGTTCTCAACATAAAAGGTACTCTGCGTGGCAAAAAAAGGGAAATAAGTATTATGAAAATCTGTATCTGTGATGATAATAAAAGAGACTTATCGGCGCTGCGGCAGTCCGTCGGACAACGCTACGATGCGCCTGTTTGTTTTGATAATCCGAAAAAACTGCTCGGCGAGGTATCCGACGGCAGCCGGTTCGATGTGTATATTTTAGACGTTGTGATGCCGGAAATGAACGGGATTACGCTTGCAAGGCTGCTTCGCGGCATGGACGGCGCCGGTCGGATCATCTTCCTTACGTCGTCCCGCGACTATGCCGTTGACAGTTATGAGGTCGGGGCGTTCTACTATCTGATGAAGCCCGTCAAGGCGGAGAGGCTGTTCGCGCTGCTGGATGACATCGGCGCCGGCATTACCGCCGCAAGCACGCCGATCTGCATCCGCACACGCGAGCGGGACATCATGGTGAAGCCGGATGATATCGACTACATCGAGTCCATGATGCGTTTTCCCCATTACCATACTGCGCAGGGGTCGTTCACCGGGCTGATGCTGCACCGTTCCTTCAAGGAGGAGATGTCTTCGCTTTTAGCGCTGCCTGCGTTCTTCCTGTGCGGGGCGAGTTTCGTCTTAAACCTCTCCCATATCCGTTCGATTGGGAAAAGCGACGCCGTCTTCCGCAGCGGCAAATCCGTCACGCTCCCGCGCTCATCCGTTCCACGCCTTAAAACCGCTTGGACGGACTACTGGATGGACGGCGCTTAAAAATGATGCGGACAAGGCGTCATCCGTATGGAAAAAAACATCTGCCCGCACATCCGCTACAACCCAAACAAATGCCCCAAAAATCCCGCCAATAAGTTGTTCTGGTCGAGCACGGACAGGTACGGGCTCTCCGCTACCTGCAGCGCAAGAGAGGCACCGAAATCCGTCACCGAAACCAGACGGATCAGATAGAGCGCAATCCATACATAAAGCAAACTTTCGAGCATGCCCAGCGCCGCGCCCGCGAGGTGGACCGGCGTGCGGATCGGCTCCTTTTCCGAAATCACGACAAGTATGATCTTGACGACGACGCAGATGATCTTCGCCAAAAGATACGAAAGCACGACGGACAGAGCGCGAAGGATATAGCCGACAACCGTCTCCGCCGTCGCGTCCACCGTCTTCTCCCGCAATGCCGCCGCCTCCTCGGCGGCGTTCTGCCGGACGTTCTCCACCACTTCGCCGACGGTATCCGCATCCTCCGCAATATTCGACAGCACGTCGTCCACGAGCCCCTGATACTCCTCGGGTATCTCCACGCCGTACTCTTTAAGCATATCGGCGTCCACGCGGTCCAGCAGATCCTCATCCAACTTTGCATCTTCCGGCAGGATCTCCGTCACATTCGACAGCGCCTCGTCCACATTAACGTCGTCCAGCGACGCTTCGGGGATGTAACGGTCCACATACGGGCGCACGCGGTCATACACGCCCGCATGCACCGACTCCCTTTCCGTAAGGATGTGAAAGATCACCTGATGTCCGATCAGGACGAAGAGCGCAATAAACACCCACGCCGCCGCTCCGTATAAAAGCATCACGACGCCGCGCCGCCATCCGCGGATCACGCACAGCGCCGCAACCGCCGCCGCCATTATTGTCAGTACATTCATACCACGCCGCCTATCTAAGTTTGACTTTGTCCGTGGCATTCTTGCGGATCAGATAATAATTCGCCGACCCGTCCCACGGCAGTATCTCGTATATCGTATCTTCGGACGCATAGGAAAACTTATGAATCCCATACCTCGTGTATATATTAACATTTTCCCTGTCCAATAAAACGACCTCGTTATTCTCATTGAGCCGGCAGTCCGTATACTTGTCGTCGACCGGCTGCTCGAACTGCTGCTTCCCGTTCATAGTGTACAGCGACAGAATATTGGTAAGTTCCTCCCCGCCGCCGTCCGAGAGCGTGACAAAAGCGGCGTATTTGTCGTTGCAGCAGACGCATTTGACCTGATTTGGGACAAATATTTCCTCTTTTACTTTCGGCTTCGCCCCTCCGGAAAAAAATATCACCTCGTCGTCCCCGAACGCCACCGCTTTGTCGCCCGCGCCGAACGCCACCCGGGGCACCACGATATCCGCATAGGAAAAATTGGCGACGATCCGGTTGGACGCTTTGCCGCCCGCGTCGGAAAAGTCATAGAACGACAGAGTTGTTTTGATGTCCCCGTCGTTTAAGTTCAGAACTGAAACAAGCATTTTCGTTCCGCTGTTCGAAAGATCCATCGCGATCGGATAGCCGGTGTTTTTCATATGCAGTTCGCCGGACGCTGCGGCATTTCCGTCCGCGTCATACAACTGGAGATACCCCGTCTCCTTGTCCTGCATCAATACGGCGATCCTCCCGTTTGCGGAAACCGAAGCGGAAACGATCGGCAGATTCATTACCTGCTCGCTTATTACGCCCGCCGCATTGAAAAGGATCGTCTGCGTCCGCTGCTTGTCATAAAGCAGGAGGTACTCGCCGCAGACGTCCGCCACCGGATTTTCCATGTCGAAACTCTCGCTCCAAAGAAGCCGGTCGTCAAAATCCGAATAGGACGCGCCGTCTCTGCTGTAAGAGAAGAGATTCCCCTGATACTCCAAATATCCGATCCGCTCCTCGTCGTTGCGGACGACTTCCTGCTTGACTTCGTAATCCCGATATGTCCGCGTCGCGAAATACGCGTACAGCCCGACGCATCCACCGACGATAAGCAGAAGCGCAAAAAAGGCAAGCCCTCGCTTTGTATGATGTTTTTTTCCCGGGACGTCCTCTTCTGGATCGTCCCCTTCCCCGAACAGTTCGAGATAGAGAACCCGCTCGTCTTCGGTCAAATCGTCCTGTCTGATATCTTTCATTGTAATAAAAATGAGGGCATCTCTTCCGACGCCCTCTTGCTTCCACCTTGTTCTAATACGTAAAAACAGCCACTCCGTAAGGCGCTAACGGATACTCGATCGAATACTCCCTGCCGTCGCACTCCTGCTTTTTCGGCGTGTAGGACGTCTTGCGCTTCTTGTCCTCGCCGCCGAACTTCGGATCTTCACTGTTGAGGAGGAGTTTTAATTTTTTGTTCTCCGGCACGCCCACGCAGTAATCCGCATACTCCATCGGCGTAAAGTTGATGACGAACAAAAGGTTCTTCTTGCCGTTCTTCCCCTTGCGGACAAAACTGAAGATGCTGCGGTAGTTGTCGTTCGCGTTGATCCACTCGAAGCCATCCCAGGTCGTATCCAGTTCATACATGGACGGATAATCGCGATAAATCGAAAGCAGTTCTTTTACCCAGTTGTTGATCGCTTTGTTGTTCGGATTGTCAAGCAGATACCAGTCCAGTTCGCGTTCCTCGCTCCATTCCTGATACTGCGCGAAATCCTGCCCCATGAAAAGAAGTTTCTTGCCCGGATGACCCATCATAAAGGCATAGCCAGCTTTTAAGTTCTTGAACTTATCTCCCTCCAAGCCCGGCATTTTGTTGATCATCGAGCATTTTAAGTGAACCACCTCGTCATGTGAAAGCACCAGAATATATTTTTCATATTCGTTGTAACTCATCGCAAACGTCATGCGGTTGTGGTTGTCTTTTCTGAAATACGGGTCAAGGCTCATG
>CAJOQZ010000240.1 GCA_905236585.1 uncultured Lachnospiraceae bacterium | reverse complement strand
TTGTAGTTAAACTCCTTATCAATTAATAAATACCGTCACGTGCATGTGGGGTAATACACCACGCGACTACTTATTAGTGACATAAGACGCCGCGTCTTACATCATGCGGTTTTAAGGCTTTTTTTCACAAATTGATGCTAATCTGTTGCTAATAACTCTCATCCGTAATATTATGGTTATATCTACTATTAAGGGATTGTTACGCACTTTTTACAGAAAGGAGGACCATATGTTAATCAGATGTTTCGAATGCAACAACAGTATCTCATCCAAGGCAATTTTCTGTCCGCATTGCGGCTGTCCGGTCAGCAACCACAAGGATGTGCCATCCAAAGGGCGTTTTCGCCGTCTGCCCAACGGTTACGGCAGCATTAAGCATCTGTCCGGCAAACGCCGACGCCCCTTTGCCGCCTATCCGCCCACAACCGAATGGGTCAACGGCTCCCCGAAGTCCCAGCGCGCCATTGGATATTATGCCTCCTATAACGAAGCCTACCAGGCGCTGGCGCTTTTTCACAACGAGCGCATTCCCGTCCCTTCCGATCAAATGACTTTCCGCCAGGTATACGATGGTTTTATGGCGGAATACCTGAAAAAGAATCGATCCGCTTCCGCCGTAAGCGCCTACAAAAGTTCTTTTCCCAAATGCGCCCCGATGCATGATACGGCGTTTGCCGATCTTCGAAAAAAAGATTTTCAAGCCATCTTCGACGACAACTCCCACTACAGCGTTTCCACGCTTAACAATATCAAGAAACTTTTCAATCAAATGTTCGCATACGCCATCGAAAACAATATCGTCGACCGCAACTACGCATCCAATGTCTCTTATACCGGACGCCCCATCGAACCCGGCGTTCCTTTTTCCGAGGAGGAAATCGACCTGCTCTGGGCACATGCCGACCGTACGGACGTCCAAGCGACGCTGATTTTGATTTATAGCGGCTGTCGAATCGGCGAACTGGAAACCATTAAAGTGAAACCGGATCGCCTGATCGGCGGGAACAAGACGCCCAGCGGAAAAAATCGCGTCATTCCGATTCACCCTTACATCAAAGGCTTTGTCGGAAATATTTCGTTCTCCTCCGAGGACAAATTTCGAAAACAGTTTTACGCACTTATGAGATATCTGAAAATCACGCATACCGCCTCCGGCGAGAAGCACACGCCCCATGACTGCCGCCATACTTTTTCATGGCTCGCGGACAAATATCATATGGACGACGTGGCTAAACACATGATTATGGGGCACTCATTAGGCAAGGACGTAGAAAAACGGGTATATGCGCACCGGACTTTCGAGGAACTTTCCGCCGAAATCAGAAAAATCAAGGGCAGAAAGCCTCGCCCCAAGCAAGGGAAAAAGAAAAAACAGACAATAAATCGTAACAAATGATTTATCACTATTTCGTCGCTTTATTGTTTCCTTATTGTTGCTAATACCACGATAGTAGGGTACAATACCTCTCATGGATGAAAATTTTAGAAAACTTAATTCCTATATTAACGATTTGGCAGAGCGCGGCGACCTGACCGATGAAAAGTTTCTTGCTCTCATTACCATGCCCGACGGCGAGACGGACGAAATCTTACAAAAAAAAGCGGACGCCGTCCGGCGGGAGCGTTACGGCACCGACGTCTATGTGCGCGGTCTGATTGAATTTACAAATTTTTGCAAAAACAACTGCTACTACTGCGGCATCCGCCGGGACAACCGTGCTCTGCAGCGATACCGGCTTTCCAAAGACGACATCCTCTCCTGCGCCGCGCAAGGGTACGACCTCGGCTTTCGAACCTTTGTTTTGCAGGGCGGCGAAGACGCATATTATACGGACGAGAGGATTTGCGATATTATTTCTTCTATTAAAAATGCGCATCCCGACTGCGCAGTCACGCTTTCGATTGGGGAAAAGACACGCGCTTCCTATCAGTCGTTCTACGATGCGGGGGCGGATCGGTATCTGCTGCGCCATGAAACGGCGGACGAGGTACATTACGGACGGCTGCATCCGGCGGAAATGTCTTTTTCGAATCGGATGCGGTGCCTTTTCGACTTAAAAGAAATCGGCTTTCAGGTCGGCGCCGGTCTAATGGTCGGCTCTCCGTATCAGACCGCAGAAAATATCCTGTCGGATCTGCGTTTTTTGCAAAAATTAAATCCTGATATGATTGGCATCGGTCCTTACCTTGTACACAAGGACACACCGTTTCAGGAGCAGAAAAACGGCAGCCTAACGCTTACGCTTCGTCTGCTTTCCATTTTGCGCCTGATGTTCCCTTATGTTCTGCTTCCGGCAACGACGGCGCTCGGAACCATCCATCCGAATGGACGGGAAATGGGTCTTGCCCACGGGGCAAACGTCCTGATGCCGAACCTCTCCCCTGTCGGCGTGCGGAAACTGTATTCGCTATATGAAAATAAAATCTGCACCGGCGACGAAAGCGCACAGTGCAGGAATTGTCTGGAACAAAAGGTAAAAAGCGCGGGATACAAAATCGTGACAGATCGGGGAGATGTAAAAAGGGAACCGTAAATGTAAGTCAAATCACAAAACCCATACGGAACAAATCCTATGAATAATAAAAATTGATTTCCTGCTTATTCTATCACGGCTCCCAACAACCCATAAGACAAAATGCTTACGATAATCGTCGCCATGGCGATTCCAAGAAGTTCCGCGATGAGTGCCTTTTTGACATCCATTTCCAAAAGCGCCGCAATCAGCGATCCCATCCACGCCCCCGTTCCGGGGATCGGAATCCCGACAAAGAGCGTCAATCCGAGCATCTCATACTTTGTGACGTCCGCGCTTTTCTTCATGGCGCGTGCCTCCAGTTTTTCCACCAGCCCCCGGAAAAGCGATACTTTCTTCATCTGTTTGAATATCTCTTTAATAAAAAGCAGGATAAAAGGAATCGGAATGATATTACCGATAATGCAGATGGGTATCGCGGTTGTTATGGGTACTTTTAACAAACTCGCCGCCAACAGTCCCCCCCGGAGTTCAACCAGCGGCAGCATGGATATCAAAAACACGCACATTTCCGCAGAAACGTACTGTCCTAACGAATTTGAAAAAGCCTCTACGATCGACTGCATCCGATTTCCTCCAGCACGCGGTACATCCGCTCCATCTCTTCATCCGTTCCGATCGTAATCCGCAGATAGTCGTCTATCCTTGGTTTGTCGAAGTAGCGGACAAATATTTTATTTTCTTTTAATTTTTCAAATATCGTTTTCGCCGGTATGCTCTTATGTGAAACAAACAGAAAATTCGTCTGTGAATCCGTTCCGACAAATCCCAATTCCGCCAGCCGCTTTTTCGCGTCTTCCCTGGTTGCAATGATCTTTTCTACCGTACTCCGATAATACGCGCCGGATTCTGCAGTCAGTGCCGCCGCCCCGATTTGCAGGGTCAGCGCATCCATCGTATAGGAGTTAAAGGAAAATTTAACATCATTCAGATATGAGATCAATTTCGGGCTTCCGAATGCGAATCCGATCCGGCTTCCCGCTAAGGAGCGGGATTTGGAAAAGGTTCCGACCACAAGCAGATTGTCATATTTTGCAATCAACTCTCTTGTGCTTTTCCCGTAGAAATCCCCGTAGGCTTCATCGATGATGACTACGGATTCCGTATTTGCGGCAAGCAGTTCGTCAAAAAATTCCTGCGGCTCGCAAAGCGCCGTCGGCGCATTCGGATTCGCGATCACGATCCCGCCGTTTTGGGTTTTATAATCGCTAAGATTATAATGAAAATCGTCATTTAACAAAACTCTTCGATACGGGATTTCAAAAAGTTCCGCCCATACGTCATAAAATGAATAGGTCACATCCGCCATAAGTATGGGCTTTTTGCTGTTGAAGAATGTCAGAAACGACATTGCCAGCACATCATCCGAACCGACGCCGACGAAGATCTGATCTTTCGGCATCCCATAATATTCGGACAAACCCGCAATCAAAACATCCGCATCCGGCGCAGGGTATTTGCGCAAGAGCGATATGTCAAAGTTCTTAATAACTTCCGCTACCGCCGGTGCGGGCGGGTACGGGTTCTCATTGGTGTTGAGTTTGATGATATTGCTTTCGGCGGGCTGCTCCCCCGGAACATAGGGGACGACCCGCCGAACGTTTTTTTCCCAGTCAGACACGATTTGCTCCTTTATCCAATCTTGCCCTTGGAACAAACAAATCTTAAGTGTTCGACAGCAAGAATGCCTTAACCTCACACTTAAGAAGTGTTTGTTCTCAACATAATAGTTGATTTCCGTGTATCTAAACCTTTGCGAACTGGAGATTGATTCTTCTTATTCCGTCTCAGTCCCTGCCGCTTCTGCTTCTGTCTCTTCTTCCGTCCCCTCTTCCAACGGCTGGGCGGTTCCGTCCGTAAACTCTTCCTGCGCCGCCCGCTGCTGCAAATATTCCGCGTAGCCTTCGGGATTCTCGTCCTTTAACCCCTGCAGCACTGCTTCCGCGTTCTCCAACGCGTCGAGATTGGACACTAAAACCTTGGAACTTCCGGAAAGCGCCTCATATGACGCACGCGCCTCCGCGATCGCCGGTTCACTGGCAAAACTTACCTTGTCGCCGAGCGCCTTGATCTTGTTCATGACATCCACCGCAGCATTAGCCGTCGCGATCTCGGTCGCCGTATCCGCCCCGGAGGTATAGATAATGACCGGACAGTTCGCGTCGATGCTGTTGTAAATCGTCTGCGCGGACGAAAACGGCAGGTTGACGCAGCCGTTAG
>CAJOQZ010000239.1 GCA_905236585.1 uncultured Lachnospiraceae bacterium | reverse complement strand
TCCTCACAAGCAAAAAGTACATCATCCGATAACCCAAGCGACCCTCCGATCAAAAACGCGATTTTCCCGCAGCCGTCGTTCATGGTATGCTCCATCCATTTGGAAAAGCCAACCGAATCCATCTGCGTTCCGTCAATCGCAAGCGCCGCTCTCCGGTCAAATCGATCCAAATATTTATTCAGCCGCTCTCCTTCTTTTGCCAGCACTGCTTCCCGCTCTACCTGTGACGGGTGTTCTTTGGTACGTTCATCCGCAACCTCGATCACATCGAAATCGACATATCTGCCAAGGCGTTTCCGATACTCCGCCACCGCATCCCGGTAAAACGGCTCCTTGATTTTCCCAACGCAAAGCAATGTGATCTTCATAACTCATACATCACGGCAGATATACATAGTTGCAGCGCAGGATATCGCTTGTCATCCCATGCGAATCAATCACAATCAGCGCCAGCACATGATTCCCCTCGGGAATCAGGATCGGCTCCGTATAAGAAAGCGAGTCCGTAGTCGGATTCGTTCCGTCCCAAGTATAATATATCGTCGTCTGCGGCTCTTCGCTTGTCACCGTAACGTAAGTTTCTTCATGGAAGGTACCGCTTTCGGGCGAAACCGTCGGCATTGCCGGTGGTTCATATGCAATGGTATAGACCTTTTCGATAATCTCGCCGGTTCTGCCGTCTTCATTGACACAGGCGGCGCGAACCGTCGTTTCCCCTCCGGTTAAGGTAATCGGTGATTCATATAAGATGCCGTTGTGGGAGGAAGGATCGGTTCCGTCAAGCGTATAATACACATTCGCCCCATCCGATGCAATGATCTCCAAGTCCACATCTTTATAAAAGGTGCCGCCATCCTCGGAAAACAGCGGAACGGCGTCATATGTCTCTACTTCCGGTGCGACTTCTTCTACCGGCAGAACGGCCTCTTCCGCCTCGGTGTCGCTTTCCGGCGAACCCATGCGCGAGGCGATTGAAATTAAAACCAGGGCAAGAATAACAGCCGCCGCAACGCGAATCGGCTTTTTTCTATTGGCTTGTTCTTTTTGTTCCTTTCCGGTTCGGACAGGCATCTTGGTTTTATCCGAAAGCATATCCGGCAGGATCTCATCTTCCAACACATTATAATCCGGAACGATCTGAATCGCCTTACCGCATTTTTCGCAATAGATCTCTCCGTCATTTAACTCATGCCCGCAATGATTACAGCGCATTGTTACTCCTATTATATAATATCTACTCGACAGCCGCCGCAAGGCAGTTCTTCATCAACATTGCAATCGTCATCGGTCCGACGCCGCCCGGAACCGGCGTAATCGCCCCGGCAATTTCCGATACCGCGTCAAAATCCACATCTCCGCAGAGTTTCCCGTTTTCGTCGCGATCCATCCCGACATCGATAACAGCGGCGCCTTCCTTAACATATTCCGCCGTCACAAACTTTGCACGCCCGATCGCAACGATCAGGATATCCGCCGTTTTACAGAGTGCAGGTAAATCTTTTGTATGGGAATGCGCTATCGTAACCGTCGCATTCTCCCGCAAAAGCAAAAGCGCCATCGGCTTTCCGACAATATTGCTGCGACCGATAACCACCGCATGCTTGCCGTCCATATCAATACCCGAACGTTTTAACAGTTGGATGATCCCTGCCGGAGTGCAGGGTACGAAGCCTTTTTTACCGATGGAAAGTGCGCCGACATTCATCGGGTGGAATCCGTCGACATCCTTATCCGGTGCAATCGCCTCAATGACCTTATCCTCGTTGATCTGTTCCGGCAGCGGCAGCTGCACTAAAATGCCGTCAACATCTGCTCTTTTATTGAGATCGTCGATCAACCGGAGCAGTTCCTCTTCGGTTGTCTCCTCCGGCAGTTCAAAAGAAAGAGATCGGATTCCGGTGTATTCGCACGCCGTTTTCTTATTTCGGACATATACTTTAGAAGCCGGATTATCGCCGACCAAAACAACCGCAAGTGTAACCGTCTGTCCCTTTTCCTGCAGTGCCTTGACCGCTTCCTTTACGTCATCCTTAATATCGGAAGAAATCTTCTTCCCGTCAATGATTTTCGCCATGTCATCATCTCCATGCCACCCGCTTTATTATAATTCGGCGTGCTGTCTTAGAACAATCCGGTAATCACACCGTCTTCCGTAACATCTATCTTATACGCTGCGGGAGATTTCGGCAAGCCCGGCATTGTCATAATATTCCCAAGTACACAGACCACAAATCCGGCTCCCGCGGAAGGATAGACTTCCCGCACCGTGATCGTATAGTGTTCCGGTCTGCCTAATTTATTCGCATCATCCGACAGCGAGTACTGCGTTTTCGCCATACATACCGGACAATTTGCCATGCCGAGTTTGGTAAGGTTGTCAAGTTCCGCCTTCGCCGCCGGGGAATAGGAAACGCCGTCCGCGCCGTAGATCTCTTTTGCGACTGTCTCGATCTTCTCCATAAGCGATAGATCATCCGCATAAAGCGGGGCGAAATGGCTTTCCTTCGTCTCCAATGTGCGCAAAACTTCGTTCGCCAATGCAATGCCGCCTTCGCCGCCCTTTTCCCACACTTCGGAAAGCGCAAACGCGCAACCCCGCTGCTCGCAGAATTGCTTTACCACGTCAATCTCGCCTGGCGTATCCGATACAAAGGAGTTTAACGTAACCACGATCGGCACGCCGTATTTGTGTAAGTTTTCGATGTGCTTTTCTAAGTTCACAATTCCTTTTTTCAATGCCTCAACATTCTCTACGGCAAGATCCTCTTTGGGGATGCCGCCATTATACTTTAATGCGCGGATTGTCGCAACTAAAACTACGGCATCCGGAGTCAATCCCGACATCCGGCATTTGATATCGAAGAATTTCTCCGCGCCGAGATCCGCGCCGAATCCGGCTTCCGTGATGCAATAATCCGCAAGTTTCAGCCCCGCTCTTGTCGCACGGATGCTGTTGCAGCCATGCGCGATATTCGCAAATGGACCGCCGTGTACGATCGCCGGGGTGTGCTCTAAGGTCTGAATCAGGTTCGGCTTCATCGCATCCTTAAGCAGCGCCGCCATGGCGCCGACTGCATTCAAATCTTTTGCGCGAACCGGCTGCCCTTCAAAAGAATAGGCAACAATGATCTCGCCGAGGCGTTTCTTCAAATCAGACATATCCGTCGCTAAGCAGAAGATCGCCATAATCTCGGAAGCAACCGTGATCACAAAATGATCCTCGCGAACCATGCCGTCCGCCTTTGCCCCCAAGCCGACAACGATGTTCCGCAGAACGCGGTCGTTCATGTCCTCGCAACGCTTCCAAACGATCCGGCGCGGGTCGATCCGAAGTTCATTTCCCTGCTGGATATGATTGTCAAGGAGCGCCGCCAGCAAATTATTCGCGGAAGTAATCGCATGAAAATCTCCTGTAAAATGAAGGTTCAGATCCTCCATCGGTACAACCTGCGCGTATCCGCCGCCCGCTGCGCCGCCTTTGATGCCAAAACATGGTCCAAGTGAGGGCTCCCGCAGTGCCAGTACCGCCTTTTTTCCTAATTTACCGAATGCCTGTCCCAAGCCAATCGACGTTGTTGTTTTCCCTTCTCCCGCAGGTGTCGGATTGATCGCCGTAACAAGGATGAGTTTGCCGGATTTTTTATCTGCAATACGAGACAGCGTCTCCTCCGAAATCTTTGCCTTGTATTTTCCGTATAGTTCCAAATCGTCAGGCGTAAGATCAAGTGCCTTCGCAACCTCTGTGATCGGTTCCATAACGGCTTGTTGTGCAATTTCAATATCGCTTTTCATTGCCCTTCTCCTCTCTTATGCGCTTAATGATTCCTCGTATTCTTCTATCGTCATCAAAACCTCGCGCGGTTTCGTCCCGACCTCCGGTCCGACGATCCCCGCCTCAGCCAGCTGATCCATAATCCGCGCCGCACGGTTGAATCCAACTTTGAAATACCGCTGCAGCATGCCGATCGAACCTTTTCCCTTATCGATCAACAGTCTCGCCGCATCATCAAAATAGGCGTCTTTATCGTCCCGCCGTTCTTCGGATGCATCCCCGGCGCCGTTTCCTGCCGTCTGCGTCCCCTGTACGGCATCGGCGATCTCTCCGGCAACTGCATTGTCATAGCCTTCGTCATTATGTTCCTTGATATATTTTACCACGTCCGACACCTCGCCGTCCGAGACAAACGCGCCCTGTACCCGAAGCGGCTTCGTAATCGACTGCGGATAGTAGAGCATATCGCCTTTGCCGAGGAGTTTTTCCGCGCCGACCATATCAAGGATCGTCCGAGAATCCACGCCGCTTGTCACTGAAAACGCAATACGGGAAGGCATATTTGCCTTAATCAGTCCCGTAATGACATTGACCGACGGACGCTGCGTCGCAATCACTAAATGGATGCCCGCAGCACGCGCCAACTGCGTCAGACGGACGATCGCGTCCTCGACTTCGTTCGATGCCACCATCATTAAATCGGCAAGTTCGTCAACGATAATCACGATCTGCGGCATCCGCGGCGTCGTTACTTTTTCCCCGC
>CAJOQZ010000238.1 GCA_905236585.1 uncultured Lachnospiraceae bacterium | reverse complement strand
TCCAGGGGGCATTTTGCTGCCATGGCGGCTATGGTGAAGCTCATGGCGATCCGGTGATCCAGATGGGTATCGATGACGGCCTCATGCATAGGTGCTCCGCCGCGGATGATCATTCCATCTTCGGTCGGTTGGGCATCACATCCCATACGCTGCAGGTTTTCTGTCATCACCGCGATACGGTCGGATTCTTTTACTTTCAGTTCCGCCGCGTCCGCAATCACCGTCTCTCCGTCCGCGGCGGCTGCCATTACCGCAATCACGGGCAGTTCGTCGATCAGCGTCGGAATGATCGCCCCTTCGACGCGGATGCCGTGCAAAGCGGAGGATTTTACGAAAATATCCGCAACGTCTTCCCCCGATACCACACGTTCATTCAACAGGGCGACGTCGCCGCCCATTTTTTTCGCCACCGTAAGGATGCCCGCACGGGTCGGGTTGACATTTACATTTTTGAGCAGAAGTTCGCTGCCGGGGACAAGAAGCCCCGCGGCGATCCTGTATGCGGCGGAGGATATATCGCCGGGCACGGAAATGTCCGCCGCATATAATTCTTCGCATGGACTCACCCGTGCCGATGCACTGATGGAAGCAACCTTTGCGCCGAACGCGCGAAGCATCCGCTCCGTATGGTCGCGGGAGAGTACCGGTTCAATGACCGTCGTGTCGCGGTCGCCGTACAGCCCCGCAAGCAGGATGCAGGATTTGACCTGTGCCGACGCGACGGGAGAGTGGTAGAGCGTTCCGGTAATCCTGCCGCCGCGAATCGAAAGCGGAGCGCAGTCGTTGCCGTTGTCTGACGTTATTGATGCGCCCATCCGCCGCAGCGGCGCCATGATCCGCCCCATAGGGCGTTTTTGGATGGATGCGTCTCCGGTCAGATGTGAGGAGAACGGCTGTGCCGCAAGGATGCCGCAGATTAAGCGCATCGTGGTGCCGGAGTTTCCGACGTCAAGCGTGCCGGTTGGTGCGGACAGCCCATGCATGCCGCCCCCTTCGACGATCACCGTATCGCCGTCGTGGCGTATGGCGATTCCCATTTTTTGAAAACAGGAAATGGTCGAGCGGCAGTCCGCGCCGTCCAAAAATCCGGTGATCCGCGTCGTTCCTTTGGCGATCGCGCCGAACATGACCGCACGGTGGGAGATGGATTTGTCGCCGGGAACGGTGATCTCGCCGCGTAGGGGAGTTGTCTTATGCAAAGTAATGGAAGATGACATACGAGTGCCTCCTGAATTTATGATGATTTGAAAGTCAAAAGGTGATCTGCGGATTGTTTACGTGCTTCGCACTTCCGCAATCCTACCCACATTCGCAATCTCGTGCGGCAGTTTTTTACCTTCCGTACAGCGGGTATCCGTGTTGTTCCAAAAGGTTCATTGCTTCATCTTTTGACGTTTCGTCGTACATCTCAATATGCAGTACGCCGTCCGAAAATTCCCGGTTATGAACAATGCCGATATTTTTGATATTGAGCCTCGCGGCGGCAAGGATCGACGCAACAATCGAGATCTGTCCAACTTCGTCTTTTAAGTCCAAATAGAAGTCAAAAGCGCTCGGCAGAAGCCCTTTTGCGCGGATCGGCATGGAATCGCGATAGTCTTTTGCTGTGGAAAAAAAGGAAAGCAGTCCGTCCTTATCGTTGTTTGCAACAAGTTCCCGCGTTCGCGAAAGCGCGTCGCCGTAGCGGTCGATTAAGTTTAATATCTCGTCGCGGTTTTCTATGCAGATGTTCTGCCACATGACGGGCGAAGACGACGCAATCCGCGTGATGTCTTTGAATCCGCCTGCCGATATGGTGCGCATGACCCCGGCGCTGCTGTCGCTTTGGCGGATGAAATTAACAAGATTTGCCGCGATAATATGCGGCAGGTGGGAGATTGCCGCAACGGCGTGATCGTGCTCTTTTGGATCGAGCATCAGGACGTCCGCGCCTAAAGACGTTAAAAATACGCGGAAATGCCGGACTCGTATTTCATCCATGGCGGCACTTGCGCAAAGTATGTAATAGGCGTTCTCCAATAACATCGGATCGGCGCTTAAAAAACCGCTGCTTTCCGAACCGGTCATCGGGTGCCCGCCGATAAACTGCGCCGACAATCCGGCTCTTTCGGCAGCATCCATGATTTTTTCTTTGACGCTGCCGACGTCGGTAACAAGCACCTCAGAAGATACGATCGGCGCCAGTTTTTTTAAGTAGTCGATATTGACCTCCACCGGAGAGCAGAGGAAGATGACGTCCATATCGGCAAAGTCGCAAAGCGGCAGAGGGGCGTCATTTTTGATTACCCCGGCTGCGTGGGCTTCGGCAACTGCGGCGGGTGAAGAGTCAAGGGCGAAAATATCCGTTTGGGGATATTTTTGCAGGATCGCTTTTGCTATGGAGCCGCCGATCAATCCCAATCCGATAAAACCGATTTTTTGATACATCACAGCCTCCCCGCAATCTCCCGGAAGGGGCGAAGGGCGTGCATAGTTTCTTCGAACTGTTCAAATGTCAGCGACTGCGGTCCGTCGGAGAGGGCGTGTTCGGGGTCGTTGTGCACTTCGATCATTACGCCGTCCGCGCCGACTGCGACGGCTGCTTTTGCAAGAGGTTCGACATAGGATCTTACGCCCGTCGCATGGGACGGATCGACGATGACCGGCAGATGCGTCCGCTCTTTTAATACAAGCACTGCCGCAAGGTCTAAGGTGTTGCGGGTGGACGTCTCGAAGGTACGGATGCCGCGCTCGCAAAGGGCGATGTTTTCATTGCCCTCGGACATGATATATTCGGCGGCGTTCAGCCATTCGTCGATGGTAGCGGACATGCCGCGTTTTAACAGGACGGGCAGCGGCGATTTGCCGACTTCTTTTAACAGTTCAAAATTCTGCATATTTCTTGCGCCGACCTGCAGCATATCGACGTAATTAACCGCGGATTCGATCGCGTGTGCGCTGGTTACTTCGCAGATGGTGGCAAGTCCGGTCTCATCCGACGCCTCTTTTAAGTATTTCAACCCGTCTTCTTCCAGCCCCTGAAACGAGTAGGGCGAGGTACGCGGCTTATACGCGCCGCCTCGTAAGATCGTCGCGCCGGAGGCTTTGACCGCACGGGCGATTTTAAGCATCTGCTCCTCGCTTTCCACGGCGCAGGGACCCGCCATGACGGTTAAGGTTTTCGGACCGATAAAGGTGTTTTTTACAGCAAAACCGCTTGGCTCCGGATGGAACTTGCGGTTGGCGAGTTTGTAACTTTCGGTGACAGGGATGACTTTGTCGATCAGAGGAGATGCCTTTAAGCGGTCGACGTCCAAGATGGATTTGTCGCCGACGATGCCGACGATCGTGACCTGTGCGCCCTTTGATACGTGGGTCGCCAAGCCTTTTTCTTCAATCAGGGCGGTGACGCGGCCTATGTCATTGTCGTTTGCGCCCCGTTTTAATACTAAAATCATAATGAGATGCCTTTCTTAAATGTATATCAACTTCGTCCGTATTGTATATGTTTTTTTCCGTTATGTCAAAGATTCCTTGTCATATTTTGCCGTTTGAGGTACAATATGCCTTGTGGGATTGCGACAAAGCGATTCGAAGAAAACCAAAAAGGGGGACACAACATGAAGGTTTATACTACTGACAAAATCCGTAACGTCGTACTTTTGGGGCATTCCGGCAGCGGCAAGACGTCGCTTGCCGAGAGCATGGCATATCTGGCGGGGCTTACGAACCGCGTCGGCAAGCCATCGGAAGGCAATACGATCAGCGATTTTGATAAACAGGAAAAGGAACGCCAGATTTCGATCAATACGAGCCTGCTTGCGATTCCGTGGGAAGACGCCAAGGTGAATATTTTGGACACGCCGGGATCGCTTGACTTTACGGGGGAAGTCGAGGAGGCGCTTTCTGCGGCGGATGCGGCGATCATCGTCGTTTCGGGCAAGAACGGCATCGAGAGCGGCACGCGCCGGGCGTTTTTACAATGTGAAAAATACCATCTGCCCTGCATGGTCTTCGTCACCGATATGGACATCGACGACGCGAGTTACCGGCAGGTAGTGGAGGATTTACAGGAGTCATACGGCAAAAAAATCGCTCCGTTCCATCTGCCGATCCGTGAGGACGGCAAGTTTGTCGGTTATGTCAACGTGATCCAGCAGCGGGCAAAGCGGTGGAAGGACGACGGCACGGTGGAGCCGACCGATATTCCGGAATATTCGAAGGATCATCTGCAAAGTTACCGCGAGGCGCTCATGGAGTCGGTTGCGGAGACGAGCGAAGAGTTTATGGACCGCTATTTCGGCGGCGAAGAGTTCTCAGATGATGAGATCCGCATGACCCTGCGGGCGAATGTGGCGGACGGTTCGATCATTCCGGTCATGATGGGTTCGAACATCCTGTGCCGCGGCATGTATACGCTGATGGTCG
>CAJOQZ010000237.1 GCA_905236585.1 uncultured Lachnospiraceae bacterium | reverse complement strand
TAGAAAACCTGTTGCAGCAAAGGAATGGAGGTGTATAATATGAGCAGGAAGGAAAAGTTGATACGAAGGTTGTTGTCGATGCCCAGTGATTATCGGTTTGATGAGTTAGAAACGCTTCTAAGGTTGTTAGGATATGAGATTGACAACAAAGGTAAAACAAGTGGTTCGCGCGTTTTGTTCAAATCTACCGATGGGCGGTCGTTCATTATGCACAAACCGCATCCGTCTAATGTGATTAGAAAAGATTATTTATCGGGGATTATAAATAAACTGAGAGAGGACGGTGAAATATTGTGAGTAATACAATAAAGTATAAGGGGTATGTTGGTAGTGTTGAGATTTCAGAGGAGGACCATACATTTACAGGAAAGGTCTTAGGTTTGAAAAAGTCGCTCATTATGTATGAGGGGAAAACGCTGCAAGAACTTACGGAGGATTTTTGCGGCTCGATAGACGATTATTTGGAATATTGCAATGCAGACGGCATCGAACCGGAAAAGCCCTACAAGGGCAGCTTCAACGTCCGCATCGGCAGCGATCTTCATCGCAGCGCGGCGATCTATGCCATGGAACACAACCAATCGTTGAACAGTTTTGTCGAGGACGCGATAAGGCAAAAACTGGCGTGTATGTGACCACAGGAGTGGAAGTATAAGAAAGGGAAAATGCTATGGCGGTATATCGTTTGGAACCGGCGAAGAAAAGCACCATCTGGGGCGGTCGCAGACTGATAGAAGAATATGGAAAAAACTTTGACGGGGATAACCTCGCCGAAACGTGGGAACTGTCGGCGCATCCCGATGGAGCGTCGGTCGTGGCATCCGGAGAATACGCCGGATTGACGCTGCCGGAGTACATCAAGAAAGCGGGAGCGGGGGTACTCGGATGCAACTGTGCGAAGTTCGAGGATTTCCCGATACTGATCAAACTCATAGATGCAAAGGACAACCTCTCGGTGCAGGTGCATCCCGACAATGCGTATGCCAGAGAGCACGAGAACCAGTACGGGAAAACGGAAATGTGGTACGTCATAGATGCGATTCCCGGCTCCGCCCTTTGCTACGGATGCAGCCGCACGGTAAGCAGGGAAGAGTTTCGCCGACGGATTGCAGACGGCACTTTAGGCGATGTTATGAATATGGTGGCGGTAAAAAAAGGCGACATATTCTTCATAGAGGCAGGATGCGTCCATGCGATCGGCGGCGGCATTCTGCTTGCAGAGATCCAGCAAAATTCAAATGTAACCTACCGCGTATATGATTACGGAAGAAAGGGCGTCGACGGCAAGGAAAGGACACTGCATATCGACCGGGCGCTTGATGTAGCGACATTGGCGAAGCCACGGGAGGATTATAATTTCGGCAGGCACATCGGGGCGTGCGGATGTTTTGTCGTGGATCTCTACTGCGTAAAAGACGAAGAGATTGCCGGAGAAGTCACGGAGGACAGTTTTTTATCCCTGCTGATCGTTGCGGGAAACGGCTATGTCATAAACGATGGTGCAAGGACGGACGTAAAGGCCGGTGACAGCCTGTTTCTTCCCGCGAAAAGCGGCGCGTATTCGCTCGGAGGCAATATGACGGTCATCGCTACGACGATACCGTAGTTAATGCGGCATCCACGGAAATCAATTTTTTTGTTGAGAACATACGCTTCTTAAGTGTGAGGCTAAGGCATTTCTGCCGTCGAACACTTAAGAAGCGTTTGTTCGCACATCAAGATTAGATGAAAATTGATTTCCGTGAAATTCTCCTGTTCTCATTTGACACAAACGACCCTACGGGTGTATGATAAGAAGCGGTTGTAACCGACGCGCAGGCATTGCTTAAGTCATCCGGCGTGGGAAGGCCGGATCATTATATGCGTAATATTTAAGGAGAGAACAGGAGGGGCAATATATGGAATCAGAACACATTTGGTTCAACAACGCCGAAGAGGGAGTGAAAAGGGCGTATGATATCTTGGAAGATTATATGTTCCGCAACGGCATCGAAGGGAAGAATGCGATGCGGCTTACCTTGTTGACGGAGGAAGCGCTGCGGCTGGTAAAATCCATAGCGCGCAATTCCGTTACCCTCTGGCTTGAGGGGGACGCGAAAGTATCGCGGATTTTCATTATGGCGGAAGAAAAAGCGGACGCGAATGAACGCGAGCAGTTAGTATCCGTATCGACTACGCTATCTAACAGCGCAAAGCCCGGTTTCTTCGGGAAACTGCTTTCTACATTCTCATCAAAGGACAACGAGAAGGCGACATGGTCCTTGTCCGAGTATAAGTCACAGGTCTTATCGAAGCGCAAGGAGGACGCCTATGCACAGGAATCATGGGACGATTTGGAGCGGTCGCTTCTTGCGAATCTGGCGAACGATATTGACGTCTCCGTGGAAAAAGACCGGATCGTGGTTGTGATCACGAAGAGTTTTGTCGAGACGTTGTCGAATGTCGGTTCGAAAGCGTCTAAGGTGACGACGCAGCAGATCGTTTTGGACAACCGTGAGGAACGTATCGCAAGCGCTCTTGAAAAGGCGGATCAGTATATCGGCGAACTTGACCTGCCGAAAAAAGATTCGATTCAGGTCAAACTGCTTTTTGAAGAAATGGTCGGCATGCTTAAGGAATTGACCGGCGAATATGAAGCGGTCGTATGGTTCGAGCGTTATGAGAAGGAGTGCTGCATCCGAATGACGGCGAAAACGGAAATGGATACGGAGAAGAAGACCGACCTTCTTGGCATGTCCACTTCCGGCAGGAATGCTTCCGCTAAGGGCTTTATGGACAAATTGGCGGATGTTGTCGAGTCCGGGCTGATGGGATATGACGAAGTCATGAAATTGCAGCAGAAGTACGGCGGCGGTATGGTTTCCTACGGCAGCATGGGAATGTACGATCTGCCGAACAGCGGCATGATTTACCCGGAGATGGTATGGTCTTTGTATAATTACAAGGATGGATTGAACGAGACGACCGGAGACGATGAAGCGGCGAAAGAGGCATGGGACGAACTCGAGCGGTCGATCGTGGCAAGCATTGCAAAGGACGTCGTTGTCGGCGTGAAGAAGAACCGTGTCGATATCACCATGGTAAAAGATATTGCATAAAGAACAAAGCAAAGATAAAACGAAGCAGCCGTATTCCTTTTGGAACGGCTGCTTTACTTTGCATCCTTCATGATAGATTTCTGTCTCCTTTTTGCTTGTCTTGTTTCCAAAAATCCCCCTGCTAACGCTCGCCTTGTAACAGGAAAATCTTATCTTGTACCTAATATATCGGTTCGCTTTTCAAAAAAGATAACGTAAAAATTGAAAAAATATCCATAAAAAATCCTGCACTTGCCACTTTACTTTCCGCATGGGTTAGTGTAATTTATATTTTATAAAAAAGAAGGAGGTTTACCAATGGGGGAAAAAGAAATTCTTACAATGCTGCAGGATAAGTTTAAGGAATTGTACGGCGACGGGGAAGTGAGTCTGTTCTTCGCACCGGGACGCGTGAATCTGATCGGCGAGCATACGGACTATAACGGAGGTCATGTGTTTCCCTGTGCGCTGACGCTCGGCACCTACGCGGCGGTTCGGCTGCGTGGGGACGATACGATCCGCATGGCGTCGCTGAACATGGATGACGCTGCGATCCAGACCATGACGGTCGAGTCGGCATCCGACAAGAGCAGTACTTGGACGGATTATCCGCGGGGCGTGCTATGGGCGATGCGCGAAAAGGGGTATGCCATCGATAAAGGCTTCGATGTGCTCTACTACGGGAATATCCCTGCCGGTTCGGGGCTTTCGTCTTCGGCGTCCTTAGAGGTTTTGACAGCGCTTTATATCCGAGATTTGTATCATTTTGACAAAGTGGAGCAGATCGACCTTGCGTTTTTGGGGCAGACGGCGGAGTCGGATTTTGTCGGGATGAAGTGCGGCATTATGGATCAGTTCGCCTCGGCGATGGGGAAAGAAAACGCGGCAATGTTTTTAGAGACAGATACGATGCAGTTCGATTATCTTCCGCTTGTGCTGGATGATGCGAAGATTGTCATTACGAACAGCATGGTGAAGCATGAACTTGCGTCCTCGGAATACAATACGCGCCGCAGCGAGTGTGAAAAAGCCGTATCGATCCTGAACGGAAAATACGATATCAAGACGCTTGGAGAACTTACTCCCGAGCAGTTTGACGAGGCAAAAACATTGATCTCAGACGAGACGATCGCAAAGCGGGCGAAGCACGCGGTCTATGAGAACGCACGCACGATCGCGGCGGTCGAAGCGTTGAAGGCGAACGATATCGCAACCTTCGGCAGACTGATGAATGAATCGCATGTTTCCCTGCGGGACGACTATGCGGTGTCCTGTCCGGAGATCGACGACCTGACCGCATGGGCGTGGGAGATCGACGGCGTAATCGGAAGCCGCATCACGGGCGGCGGATTCGGCGGCTGCACGGTCAGCATCATTAAGAATGACGCGATTGACGCCTACCGGGATACGGTAAAAGCGAAGTACGCATCAAAATATGATACCGAGTTGGAGTTTTATGTGGTTGACCCGGGAGAGGGAGCGCATAAAATCTGAAAATGGTTCGGAAATTGAACATTTAGAAATATTATACGAAATATATATCCTGCCTTTGGTGATTACTTACAAATCGTCATCAGAGGCAGGATTTTTTATAGACAAAATGACTATGGAGGAGTAATATATTAACCAAGTTAATGGATTAACCAAAGAAACGAGATGTTTCCTACGTGAATGTGGGGGATGATATATGCAGGATAGAGATCCGGTTGTGAACAACAGTGATCTGACGGAGGTGCATCGTTCCGAAATCGTTAAGATTTTACAACAAAAAGAAGTTTGTTCGAGGGCAGAGATTGCAAAAATCACCGGTTTGACGCAGGCATCCATTACGAAGATTGTCGGGAATCTAATCGATATGGGGATCATATCGGAATCGGGGCTGATCAAAGGCAACGGCAACCGCCGCGCCATCGGCGTGAAGTTAAATTCCGACCGGTACCGGGTGATCGGCGTGAAGTTCGGAAGACACCTGATCATAGCAGGCGTGTTCGATATTTCCGGTAAATTATATGAACAGCGCGAGATCGAGTTTGATCTGGCACAGGATGCGAAGGTTGTTATCGGCTCCATGAAAGCGCAGATCCATACGCTGCTGGAGGAGTTTGACAATATTGTTGCGATCGGAGTGGCTCTGCCAGGACCGTACCTGCGGAGCGAAGGAAGAATCGCGATGGTGACGCGGATGCCGGTATGGCATGACGTCAATTTCCTCGAAGAACTGAAAGACGAGTTCGACAAGCCTGTCTTTATTGAGCAGGACGCGAACGCCGGTGCGCTGGCGGAATACTGGTTCGGCAATCACGGACGACCGCTTCATACGTTGGCATATTTTCTTGTCGGAGAGGGCGTCGGCTCCGGGATCGTCGATAACGGGAACCTGCTTTTAGGCGAGCAGGGCGCGGCAAGCGAGATCGGACATATCAGTATCGACTGTCATGGTCCGAGATGCGAATGCGGCAATTACGGATGCTTGGAATTATATGCGTCGGTACCGGTTCTTTTGAAAAAAGCAAAGCAGGAAGTTCCGGAACTTTTCACCAATGATCCGAGGCACCGGATCGAAGAGTGCGGCAGGATTTTCGAAGCGGCACGAAGCGGAAATATAAGGGCGTCGGCGCTTGTCGAAGAAATGGCAAAATACATCGGCTATGGATGCGTGACGCTGATTAACGCGTACAATCCCGACATTATAGTGATTGGTGATATGATGGCAATGGGCGGAGATCTGCTTTTGCCGGAAATTAAAAAGACGGCAAAGGAACGCACGATCGCAGAACTGTTCGACAATACGGTGATTAAAATGAGCGCACTGACAATTGACCCCGTGCTGTATGGGGCGGCGGCGATTGCGACGGACCGGGTGCTTGCGCGCCCGAGCGAATACTTGCAGACAATATAATTGTTGATTATATCATAGGAGGTGGGTATCAGTAATGGAAAAAAGTCCTTATATCCTGGAAATGCGTGGGATTACAAAGGAATTTCCGGGCGTAAAAGCGTTGGATAACGTTACGCTGAAAGTGGAGAAGGATTCCATTCACTCAATCTGCGGCGAGAACGGCGCAGGCAAGTCGACTTTGATGAAGGTGCTGTCGGGCGTCTATCCTTTCGGCACATATGAGGGACAGATCTTTTTCAACGGAGAAGAGATGAAGTTCCATGGCATCAAGGAATCCGAGAAGGCTGGAATCGTTATTATCCATCAGGAATTGACGATGATCCCGGAACTTTCGATCACCGAAAACATTTTCATGGGGAATGAGATCACGGTTAATGGTTTGATCGACTGGGCGACGCAGCGGCAGCGGACGAGCGAGATATTAGAGAAAGTCGGGCTGCATATCAACCCGGACACGCTGATCAAGAACCTCGGCGTAGGTCAGCAGCAGCTGGTTGAGATAGCCAAGGCGTTGTCGAAAAATGTAAAACTTCTGATCTTGGACGAGCCGACATCGGCGCTGAATGAAGATGATTCGGCGAATCTGCTTGAGATTATGCGGTGGTTAAAAGAGAGAGGGATCACCTGCATTATGATTTCTCATAAGTTGAACGAAGTGCGGGAGATTTCGGATGCGGTTACGGTCATCCGCGACGGGCAGTCCATCGACAGTTATGAGGTCGTTGCCGGGGAAGTGGATGAAGACAAGATCATTCGTTCCATGGTAGGCCGTTCGCTTGACAACCGTTATCCCGAACACGAATCCCATCCGGGAGACGTCATCTTCGAAGTGGAAAACTGGTGCGTGGAAGATCCGTCGGTAGAAGGGCGTATGCTCTGCAAAAATTCGACTTTCCATGTCCGTGCGGGCGAGATCGTTGGTTTTGCCGGACTTATGGGGGCTGGACGTACGGAGCTGATGCGTTCGCTTTTCGGTAAGAACTTCGGCATTTACAAGAGCGGCACGATCAAGATAAAAGGCAAAGAGGTCAGAATCAATTCGGTAGAGGACGCGATCGCAAACGGCATCGCCTATGTTCCCGAAGACCGTAAGAGCCTCGGACTCAACCTCTTAGACACCATCCGCAAGACAATCGTTGCGGCGGATTTGAAAAAGATTCTGACCGGCGGACTGTTAAACTCTGACAAGGAACTTGCGGCGGCGGAGGAATATCATCAGGCATTAAGCATCAAATGCTCCAGCGTAGATGTGGGAGTCAACACATTATCCGGCGGCAACCAGCAGAAAGTCGTCCTTGCCAAATGGATGTTTACCGAGCCGGATGTACTGATTTTAGACGAGCCGACCCGTGGTATCGATGTCGGCGCGAAGTATGAAATATACAAACTGATTCACGAACTGGCGGCGCAGGGCAAAGCGGTCATTATGGTTTCTTCGGAACTTCCCGAACTGCTCGGCGTGGTAGACCGGATCTATACGATCTTTGAAGGTGAGATTACCGGCGAACTGGCGGCAAGCGAAGCGGATCAGGAATCACTTATGAAGCGGATGACGATTACGTCGGCGGCGTAAAATTTTTTTGAGAAAGGACGAGTAAGCAAATGAAAGCAATAAAACAGGTGTTGGGCGATGATCTCGGCAAATACACCATGGTGTTGGCGCTGGTTGCGCTTATGGTTATCTTTAATATTATTTCCGGCGGAAGAATGATGACGCCGTCGAACTTCCAGAATCTATTGTCCGGCAACGCGTACGTATTGGTGTTGGCGCTCGGAATGTTGATGGTTATTGTTATCGGACAGATCGACCTGTCCGTCGGTTCGGTAGCGGGTTTCTGCGGCATGGTTATGGCGATTGCGGCGAGGGATTACAACCTTCCCTGGTTCGTAGCGGTTCTGGTGGCACTCGGCATCGGTCTTCTTGTCGGTGCATGGAACGGTTTTTTCCTTGCAAAATTAGGGATTCCCGGCTTTATCACCACACTCGGTTCCATGATGGCTTTCCGCGGTGCGGTAATCTGGGTTTCCCAGTCCATTTCCGTACCTGCTCCTGAAGAACTGCGGTTTTTCGGCGCCGGCTATCTTCCGGAATGGGGACCGAATACGGGGCTTAACAATTCTACCTTGTTGCTCGGAATTATCGGGATTGCCGCTTATGCGTATTTCCAAATCAAAAAGTATATGCACTCCGGCGATATCACGGGAACAAAAGATCCGGTATGGATTTACGCAGTTCGGATCGCAATCGTTACGGCGGTAATCGGCTACTTTACCTACTTGTTCGGTTCGGGACGTGAAGGTACTTCGTTCCCGGTACCGGGTCTGATCCTTTTGATCCTTGTCATCGTTTACTACATCATTACGGAGCGCACGACTTTCGGGCGTCATGTATATGCGGTCGGCGGCAACAAGAACGCGGCTGCGTTATCCGGCGTCAATGTCAGCCGGACATATTTCTTAACCATGATGAATATGTCGATGTTAGCGGCGATTGCAAGCATCCTTTTCGTCGGACGTGCAACGGCGGCAGGTCCTGCTGACGGTACATCATGGGAGATGGACGCGATCGCATCCGTATTTATCGGCGGCGCGGCAGTATCCGGCGGTGTCGGAACCGTACTTGCGACTATGGTCGGCGGCATGGTTATGGCAGTCCTTAACAACGGCCTGATGCTGATGGGCGTCGGTGCGGATAAGACGCAGGTCATCAAAGGCTTGGTTCTGCTGTTGGCGGTTACATTCGACGTATACAACAAGAGCGCCGGTCGTCCGTCCATTATCGGCAGACTGTTCGGCAGCAAAGAAGAAGCAAAAGGGAAAGAGAGCAAGTAACAAATAGTTTTTTAAGGGCGTTTTCGTCCGACCAAATTTCACGAAGGCACGCCGGCAGGTTGGGAAGAACTGCCGAGCCTTAACATATTAACCAAATACATTTTTAGGAGGATGTGTATTATGAAGAGAAGACTTTTGTCTATGCTGCTTGCGGCAGCGCTCACCGCAACGGTATTTGCGGGATGCGGCAGAGAGGGAACGACGGATTCTTCTTCTGCAGGCAGTTCTACGGACACAGCAGCAGAAGCGGATTCCGACAGCGGTTCGGATGATTCTTCCGCAGCAGCGGATGCCGGTTCCGGCGAAGGCTTTGAAGAAGGCGCTACGATCGGTATTTCCTTACCGTGGTTAGGCACGCAGAACTGGAAAGAGGCTGAGACGATGTTCACGGAGGAACTTACGGCGGCTGGCTATACGCCGCTCGTTCAGGCAGCAGACAACAAGGTTCCGCAGCAGCAGCAGCAGATCGAGTCCATGATCCAGAACGGTGCAAAGGTTATCGTTGTAGGACCGATTGACGGCACACAGTTAGGCGCGGTTCTTGAAGAGGCAAAAGATGCCGGCGTATATGTTATCGGTTATGACCGCCTGATTGAGAACACGGAAGCGGTAGACGGCGTTGTTCAGTTCGGCAGCGTTCGTACCGGTGAGTTACAGGGGCAGGCTCTTCTTGACGGCTTAAAGGCAAACAAAGGCGACGGCCCTTACAACATCGAGTTATTCGGCGGCGGCCCGGCTGACCCGAATGCACCGAACTTCTTTACCGGCGCGATGTCCGTTCTTCAGCCGGAAATCGACGCAGGCAACCTTGTTGTTGTATCCGGTCAGACAGACTTTACGCAGTGCGCTACAGAAGATTGGGACAACAAGAAGGCACAGTCGAGAATGGATTCCCTGCTTGCAGGCAACTACTCCGACAAAGAGATCGACGGCGTTCTTTCTCCGAATGATGGTATCGCTCGTGCAATCATCACATCTTGCGAGGATGCAGGTCAGCCGATCCCGGTTGTAACCGGTCTTGACGCTGAGAACGAGTCCGTATCATGGGTATGGGAAGGCAAGCAGTACTGCACGGTTGCTAAGCCGACGCAGGATTTGGTTGCTAAGACGATTGAAATCATCAACTCCTTACAGGCTGGCAATGGTATGCCGACAACGGACGTAACGGCTGACAACGGCAAAAAGGAAGTAAACATTTACGAACTTGATCCGGTTGTAGTTACGAAGGACAATGCAAAAGAAGTATTTGCAGATGATGAAGAGCGTATGGCGCTTCTTCAATAGTTAACGAGGCAATCTATTCAAATTCTTCCTATTTTTTACGAAGGCGGGGCAAAAAAATCCCCGCCTTATTTAATTGGATTTTTTTACAAAAAACATATTGAAAAACGATAGGAAGTTTGTTAATATTATCTATGTTTCGGCAAGGATATTTTTATTTCTTGCCGTAGTCACATTTTTCATAAAATAGGAGGAGTTGAAAATGAAAAAGAAATTACTTTGTTCGTTCCTGTCGCTTGCATTGGTTGCAACGCTTTTTGCAGGCTGCGGGTCCAGCACGGATAGTGCATCGACCGATACGGCGGCTACGGACACGGCGGCTGCTGACAGCAGTTCGGATGCTTCGAGCGATGATTCCGCTGCAGAAGCAGACAGCGCTCTTGCAGACAAGAAAGTCGGCGTCTGCATCTATCAGTTCTCGGATAACTTCATGACGTTATTCCGCAACGAGTTAGAGAGTTATCTTATTGCCAAGGGATTCTCCAAGGACAACATCTCAATCGTAGACGGCGCGAACGATCAGGCGACGCAGACGAACCAGATTCAGAACTTCATTACCGACGGTGTTGATGTTCTTATCGTTAACCCGGTTAACTCTTCTTCCGCGGCAACGATTACAGACATGGTTGTAGGTGCTGAGATTCCGCTCGTATACATCAACCGTGAGCCGGATGAGGATGAGGAAGCACGTTGGGAAGAGAACAGCTGGAACGTTACATACGTAGGCTGCGACGCTCGTCAGTCCGGTACGATGCAGGGCGAGATCATTGCTGATCTTGGTCTTGACAAGCTTGACAAGAACGGCAACGGCAAAGTTGATTACATCATGATCAAGGGTGACCCGGAGAACGTTGATGCTCAGTATCGTACAGAGTTCTCAATCAAGGCTCTT
>CAJOQZ010000236.1 GCA_905236585.1 uncultured Lachnospiraceae bacterium | reverse complement strand
AGGAGCATGTGCTTAAGTACTTTGATGAACTTAGCACGGCGCAGCAGGAGGGGCTGCTTTCGCAGATTGAACAGACAGATTTTAACGTACTCTCCCATATCGGAGACAAAAAAGACGAAGGCAGGGGAACCTTTTCTCCGCTTGCCGCCATGCAGCGGGATGAGATCATAAAGCGTGAAAAAGAGTTCCATGACGCGGGCGTATCCGTCATCAAAGAAGGCAAGACCGCAGCGCTACTTCTTGCGGGCGGCATGGGAACACGCCTTGGCTCGGACAATCCGAAAGGCATGTATGACATCGGACTTACGCGTCCGGTTTATATTTTCCAGCGCATCATCGAGAACCTGCTTGACGTGGTACGCGAAACGGACACGTGGATCAGGCTTTTTGTTATGACAAGCGAGAAGAACCATGACGCGACGGTTGCATTCTTAAAAGAGCATGATTACTTCGGCTACAAGGAAGACCGCGTCGTATTTTTCAAGCAGGACATGGCGCCCGCCTGTGATTACAACGGCAAACTATACATGGAGGCTAAGGATCGGATATCCACTTCGCCGAACGGCAACGCGGGCTGGTATTCGTCCATGGTTCGTGCCGGACTTGACAAGATTTTAACCGATGAAGGCATTGAGTGGATCGACATATTCGCGGTGGACAACGTATTGCAGCGGATCTGCGATCCGTGCTTTGTAGGAGCGACCTCGCTCGCAAAGGTATCCGTCGGCGCGAAGGTCGTTAGAAAAGCGGCTCCCGACGAAAAGGTCGGCGTCATATGCTTAGAGGACGGAAGACCGTCCATCGTCGAATACTATGAACTGTCACAGGAAATGATGGATGCGAAGGACGAAAACGGCGACCCGGCGTACAATTACGGCGTGATCTTAAATTACCTGTTCCATGTGCCGGAACTGGATGCGGTGAAGGACGACAGGATGCCGCTGCATGTCGTGGAAAAGAAGATCGGTCACATCGATGCGGACGGAAACGAAGTAAAGCCTTCACAGCCGAACGGCTACAAATTCGAACAACTCGTACTTGACATGATCCATCAGCTGGATACCTGTCTGCCTTATGAAGTCGTCCGCGAGCATGAGTTCGCGCCGATTAAGAACCCGACCGGCATAGATTCCGTAGAGTCGGCACGCGAACTATGCAAGAAGGATGGGATTGAATTATAGAAAAACGTACGAGGAGGAGAACAGATGAAGCACTACGAGGTATCCGTTGTTACGCCGTTTCACAATGTGGATCTGGATGTGTTTAAGACCGGCATCGAATCCATGAAGGCGCAGACGTACGGATTCGAGAACATTGAATGGGTGGTTGTGGCGCACAACTGCGATCCGGAACACAAAGAGGGGGTACATGCGCTGTTAGACGAGTACCCGAATGTTGTAGTAAAGGATTTGGAAAATGACAGGCATACGCCGTCGAGTCCGCGCAACTACGGGCTTTCTGTTGCGACCGGCGATTATGTCGGCTTTTTGGACGGTGACGATAGTTTCACGCCGGAGTGCTTTGCGACGGTGATCGAGGCAATGAAGCGCAACAAGGCGCAGGTGGCGACTTTCCGGCGGGAGTATGAACTGGAGAACTCTGATGATGTTCCCGTCACCGAACTTATGCTCTGGGATCAGATCGAAAAAGAGATCGTGGTGGATAAGGAGCACTGGGATGATGTGAAAATGTTTTCCGGCACCTGCGGATTTGTGACGTCGCGCATCTACGACCGCAGATTCCTCGCCAAAAATGATCTGAAATTCGACGAAAGCGTGCTGTTTGCGGAAGACTTCCTTTTCAATTTGCAAGTTTACGGACATCTCGAACGGGTGCTGTATCTGCCGCAGTTTATCGGCTATCATTATTTCATTAACGGCGGTTCCCTTGTCCAGTCCGGTGAAAAATCCCCGGAGACATTGATCGCCTACGCGAAAGGCTATACAAAGGTTTTTGACGCGGGCTTAAAGTACGGATTTTACATGAATTCCATCATTTCCCGAAATATGTTATTTTTGTCACGTTTTTTGGCGGCAAGCGAAAGCCTTACGATGGAACAGCGGTTTATGATCCGCGATCTATTGGCGCCCTATATCAATAAGACCACGATGATGGAGCCGTCGAAGGTCTGCTCCATGAAGATGGTAAAAGAATGCTACGACATCCCGCGCAGCGTGATCCTGCATCCCGAGGAGTGGATAAAGTCAAAGGACGACGGTCTGCTTTGCTCTGACAGCGAGGCGGTGGACGCATTGAGCGGCGACAACCGGATCACGCTGGCACGCATCTTAGAGCGCAACCAGCAGACGGATATGGGGCGGCACTATGCGTTTTGGAACATTCAGACGGTCAAAAACTACCGAAAGGCTCTGCCGCTGACGGATTATGCCGGCTTCGAGCCGCTGCTTAAACTTACGACGCGCATCGGCGAATCGAACGTTTTTACGGCGGAGGAGATTGCATCCTATGTCGAGGAGGAGGCTGCCGAAGGCAAGCATCGCGTCTTTCCGCTTACAAGGCGGCACGCAAGGGGCAATGCAAGAGCATTTGCCATGATCTTGAAGGGGCATCGGAGTATTTTGCTGCCGGATAAGGTAAAGGGCGGCGTGCGCAAATATAACGACGCGGTGTACGCGAATACGATGGCGGTTGCCGTGACGGCGGAATTGTTTTATAACGCGCAGGGCATCGTCGCACCGAGCGTGACCTCGCCGGAGGCACTGTACTTTTCACAGGAGGATTACGATACCCGCTACCTGCATCTTCTGTATGCCTTAAGGGACGAGAAAGCGGATCAGCTCATTCAGCCGAAGTGCCGGTGGACGCTGCATCTTTTTGAATTTATGGAGCAGAATTGGAAAGCCCTTTGTGATGATATCGAAAAGGGAACCGTTTCCATGGGAGAGCCATTGCCGGAAAGCCTTGCGATCCTCGCGGAACGAACCCTCACACCTGCGCCGGAGCGTGCCGCTGCCTTACGCAAGGTCTTTGCGGAAGGCTTTGATACGCCAATCGCACAGCGGATTTGGAAAAACTTACGCGGGGTCTATACGAACCGCGGGGAAGACAGGGACGCGTATGAGAGATTGACGTCCCGTTATCTTGGCAAAGAGATTCCCTGCCGGGACATGTATTTCGAGACGAGCGGAACGATCGTCGGACGCGGACATTTAAGCGGAGAGGGCTATACGTTAAAACTCTTGCCGCAGGTTGCGTTCTATGAGTTTATCCCGGAGGCGGAATGCGAAAAGGCGGCGGAAGAGATTTCTACCCTGCTCATGTATGAGGTTCGCGCCGGGGAGCGTTACGAACTGGTTATAACGACCGACGCCGGGCTGTACCGTTACCGGACAGGACGTATGATTACGGTAACGGAAGCGAAGGGCGATACGGTCTGCTTTACGTACTGACAGGAGGAGCATTATCATGACGGAATCGGACATTCAGATAAAGGAAATCAACACAGAAGGCATGGAGATCGTCGGACGGGGCGTATCCTGCGAGGTATACCGCGTCGATGAGAAAAAGGTATTAAAACTCTACTTTACCAATACGCCGCTTTCTGTCATTAAGGAGCAGTACCGCATCGCGAAGAATGCCTTCGCGGCGGGGGTTCCGACGGCGGAGGTATTTGATCTGGTACAGTGCGGCAAGCGTTACGGCGTGATCTTTGAGTATCTGACCGGCAAGGCGCTGGCGCAGGAGATCGGCATCGACGCGGACAAAAGGCTTTCCTACGGCACAAGGCTTGGCGTGCTGTTAAAACAGGTGCACACGGCGGATGTGGAAAAAGGCGCATTTCCTACGGCAGAGGCGATCATGGAAAAACTGATCACCATGTGCGGAGATTTTCTGACTGACAAGCAGGCGGACGCGATCCGTGCGTATTGGGCTTCCTTCCCTGGCGGCGGCGTGCTTTTGCACGGTGATTTTCATGAGAACAACATCATGCTGCAGGACGGCACGCTTCGCCTGATCGATCTTGACAATATGCATATCGGAAGCCCGTTCTTTGACTTTGCCCAGATGTACGGAACATATAAAGCCGAACTTCCGCCGGAACTGGCAAAGAAGATGAATCTGACGGAGGAGGTCAGGCGGGAGTTTCTCGACAACTTCCTGCGGGCGTACTTCGGCGAAGACGTTCCGATGGAAACATTGCGGCAATACGACGATATTTTTACCGAAGGAGCGAATTTCAACCGGTTCTTTACGCCGATCATCCGCGTTACGCCGGAGACGGAAAGCAAGGTGCGCTCGTATGTCGCGCATGAGTTTGTAAAAATAGAAGAAATGATGCAGAGACTGCCCAAGCGGTTTAGCGAACTGCCTTGGTAGGCGGATAAGAGGGGAGAAGGGTTATGGCATTTGACGGAAGACTCCGGTCGGGGATGATTTATCTGTATTCCGACCGGGCGGCGGTGGCGCTTGCCGCAAAACTTACAATGAAAGATCCCGTAGATGAGGATGCGCTGCAGAAGGCATATGCGAAAACGATTAAGGTGCATCCTCATATAAAAAAGGGATTGAGGGAGGAAGGCGGCAATTTTTATCTGACAGATGACAACGACGCGCCGATGCCTTTTTTGCACACAGAAGAAGATCTTGTCTTGGGCGGAGACATGGCAAACGGTCATCTCTACGGCGTGACATGGCATGACAATCATATCAGCCTGTATTTCTTTCATGGACTGATGGACGGCATGGCGTCGCAGCGGGTCATGGAGACGCTGTTGTATTACTACTGCTGCATCAAGAACGGACAGGCTTATGATCCCGACGGCATTTGGATAGACGACGGCACGGTGCGGGATGGCTTGGAGGAAGAGCCTTTTGCGCACGAATACGAGATTACGGAGGAAGAAGATGCCGCTCTCCCGGTGGTTCCAGAGGAGGTGCTGCACCTGTCCGAACTGGATGAGGGCTGGGACAAGGGAGAATATACCGGCTTTTT
>CAJOQZ010000235.1 GCA_905236585.1 uncultured Lachnospiraceae bacterium | reverse complement strand
CTATCTCTCGCTTCATTTCTGCTTCTCTCTTCAACCATTCCCCTTTCTCTTTTTTCAATGCTTCTTCTCTTTCCAACGTGTCTTCCTTTGCCTTCTTTTCTTCTTCCTTCGCCTTCTTCTCTGCCTCGGCTTTTGCTACGGCTTCTTCCGCCAGGCGGTCCGCCTCTTCCTCTTCTTCGATGCGGTCCTCAAACTCCTCTAACGTCTCGCCGTAAGAATAGTTGATCTCCACCGTAACATATTCCGCCGCAACATATCCTTCGCCGGTTTCCGTCTCGACTTTCACCCATTCGTCATCCGAATCATCTAAAACGACAAGTTCTTCCCCGCCCGAAATCATGCCTAAAACTTCGGAATTTTTCGAACGCTCGTTACGGATATACAGCGTATCCGCATTCACGGACGCCGTCGTCGTCTTCGCCTCATTCAAAAGATCCTCGTCGTCAACCGCGAGGAAATCCGACTTTACAAATCCCGACACATTGCCGGACGTGATCTTGTACCAGCCGTCCACTTCTTCCTCGACCGTCGCCACATTGTTCATATGCAGCAGCCCGACCACTTCGCTGTCCGCGCTTGCGCCGCTTCTTACATTGACATAATCATCTTCCGCGATCTGCGCAATCGCAAGGCTCTGCGTCTCTTTGGAAACCGCGGCATCGCTATCCGCCGACAAAACCGTATCTTCCGCGGCAAACGTCGTGCTTGCCTTCGCCTCCGCCAAAATGCTTGCGATCGCCTGATTTGCCCCCGCAATCGTACTGTTCTTAGTGGATTTCTCCGCCGCCGTATCTACCGGCTTGCTGCTTTCCGTTGCCGTGTAGGAAATAACGGACGTTGCACCGGCAAACGGCGCCGCTTCGACATCCAGCGATACGAATCCGGCTGCCGCCGTAGCGGCTATAGCGCCCGCCGCAATCCCGAATGTCATATTTCTTACTTTGTGGTTCCGGTTCATATTTCTAAAACCTCCAAATGGTTTTCTACCCTGTGATCTGTTTCAAGAGTTTGTTACAAATTTGTTACATTTCTTACGCAAATTATTATAACACCTGAAACAAATATGTCAAGGCTGTAACATTTGTGAAATTTTTACGAAACCGACATGGGAACCAAAGAAAACACTTGTGCAATTTGCACAAGTGTTGTTTGTTCTCAACATAAAAGCATTTGGACAGGCACATTTACCCCTGCGTGATATAACGCTCTGCGGAGGTAACCGCGTTCGCCCCGTCCGCGGCAGCGGTAATTACCTGCCGCAGCTGCTTGGCGCGGACGTCGCCCGCAGCGAAAATGCCCGGAATGCTCGTCTCACAAGTCTCTCCCGCAATAATGTAGCCCGCTTCATTGCGCTCCGGCAAGCCCACAAGCGAATCCAAATTCGGCTTGATGCCGACCGCCATAAAGACGCCGTTGACGACAAGATCGCTTTCTTCATTTGTTTTAACATTTTTGATGCGCAGTTTCTCCACCGCTTCCGTTCCGATCACTTCCGTCACGACCGTGCTGTAAAGGATTTCAATATTCTCCTTTTCCTTGACCTGATCCTGCAGGCTCTTCGCGCCCCTAAATTCATCCCTCCGGTGGATCAGATATACTTTTGCCGCAAACCGGGATAAAAAGATCGCATCCCCCAGCGCAACGTCTCCTCCGCCGACAACCGCTACGGTGCGTTTGCGGAAAAAGGCGCCGTCACAGGTCGCGCAGTAGGATACGCCCTTTCCGGTCAGTTCCGTCTCTCCCGGCACGCCTAACTTGCTGTGGTCAGCGCCCGTCGCAATAATGACCGTTTTCGTTGGAAGTTCTTCTCCTTCCGTCACAACGACCCTATGATCGCCCTCCGTGCGGATCTCGTGAACACGCGCCGTCAATTCTTCCACGCCAAGTTCCTTGGCATGGTCGAGAAACTTATCGCCGAGTTCCATCCCCCCGATATGCAAAAGTCCCGGGTAATTGTCCACTTCATATGTCGTCGCGATCTGCCCGCCGCCGTTCGGCGCATCCGACACCAAAAGCGTATCGAGTCCCGCACGCACCCCGTATATGGCGGCAGTAATCCCCGCCGGTCCGTTTCCGATGATAATTACGTCTCTCATTTCGATTCCCCTTTCAAAAATAAGTTGTGTGCAATCTATTTTATAGTCCTTTCCTCCACATGTCAATCATCACCCTTATTTTTTTTGAAAAATCTCCGATAACTAGAGTGACCGCACGGAAATTAGTTTTCTTCCAATCTTGCCTCGGGAACAAACACTTCTTAAATGTTCGACGGCAATAATGCCTTAACCTCACACTTAAGAAGTGTTTGTTCTCAACGCAAAAAAGTTGATTCCCGCGGAGCAATGGCATTTGATTCTTGCAAAGAAAGACGATCCGTGTCATACTAATCGTATGAAAGACGAGAAAGGAGGGATGCACTTTGGGTATTGCAGATCCTGTTTCCATGACGATGGCAATGCGCAGTTCGCAGTCCATGTCGGCAGTCGGCTACGCCGTACTCGACATGCAGATGGACGCCATGCAGGTAGAAGGGCAGAACATGGCGGCTGCCTTAGAAGCCACAGTGAACCCCGCCGTCGGTAGCAATATTGACTATCGGGTTTAACCGACTTCTCTTTCATGGAACGACAAGCCCCCGCGTTTTTCGCGGGGGCTTATCCTTGCCATTCACGACATATTCCTTTATTTTTCTGCTACGGCTTCGATTTCGATCAGCACATCCTTCGGCAGCCGCGCCACTTCCACACAACTCCTTGCCGGGTACGGCGCTTCGAAAAACTCCTCGTAGATCTCATTAATCTCCGCAAACTTATCCATGTCCCGGATAAATACCGTCGTCTTAATGATCTTGTCCATCGACGAGCCGGAGGCTTCGATCAAGTTTTTCAGATTGGAAAAAACCTGCCTCGCCTGTACATCCGTTCCCGACGGCAGTCCGCCTGTTTCGGGATTGATCGGGATCACCCCCGACGTGTAGATCAGATTGCCGACAACGATCGCCTGTGAATACGGACCGATCGCCGCCGGCGCCTTGTCTGTTGTGATGACTTCTTTCATAAAAATCCCTCGCTTTCTTATCTTCCGCCCGCAAAAAACGGGCTACTATGATATATTATTGATTCAAACGGATTTTTCCGTCGGTTAGCGTAATCTTTCTTTCCTTATATAAATGACCGATCGCTCGTTTGAATGCGCCTTTCGACAGACCGGTCTCCCGTTTGATGACCTCCGGGTCGGCTTTTTCGGTAAACGGCAGCACCCCCGCATAGGAATCAATCAGCGAAAGCAGATGTTCGGCATCCTCGTCAATCTGTTCGAACGCTTTTTTCCGCAGGGACAGATCCAGTTTGCCGTCCTCTTTTACCGCCGTAATCCGCGCCGTGACGACGTCTCCGATCCGGTACGCCGATACGTCCTCGTGCTTCGGCAGCATTGCCGAGTACTTATCCGCCACCGCGACAAATGTGCCGAAATCATGCCCAAATTCATAGATCCGCCCCTCTACCACATCGCCCGCCACATACGGCGACCGCCAGGTTAAGAGGTCGTACAGATGCTTCATGCTCGCCGCCGGGCGGCTGCTTTTGTCAATATACAGCCGTACCAGAATTACATCCCCCTGCCGCGGCTCCTTCGTCATTTCTTTATATGGAAGAAACAGTTCCTTTTCCAAACCCCAGTCAAGAAACGCGCCGATCCGTGTAACATCGGTCACCGGGAGCGCCGCAACGGAATCCAGCGTAATCCGGGGCTCCCTTGTCGTTGCGATCAGGCGGTCTTTGGAATCGCGGTATAAAAATGCGTTCACCGTATCCCCCACGGCAAGCCCTTCGGCAACGCGGCTTTTCGGCAGCAGCACCCGTTCATGGTCGCTTTCCTTTGGCGCAAGATAGACGCCAAAATCCACTTCCTTTACCACAACAAGCGGCTGCATTTCGCATAGTCGTAACATCCGTCCTACTCCTGTCTTCCTGCTGCATCACAAACCGTAAAATCCACCACCGCGAAAATATCCGCTTCATCCTCGCCGCATATCTGCACCTGCCAGGTCTCATCATCTTTTTTCGCACGCCGTATATGCAAAACATCGCCGAGGAGCGCCGCCTTTTTATATTCGGTCGCGATCTCGAATATTTTTTCGCTCTTCGGCAAAACGTCCCTCGCAATCTCGATATAATGCTCGTTGTTCATATGAAAATTCGTATCGAGATGAAGCGGCGCAACGGTCAGCGTATTTTTTTCTTCCAAACCGGATGCAAGTGCGATTTTCCGTCCGCCCCAGTCCCGCTCAATCGGCGGATCAGAAGGCTGTGCATCCATCAGTTCCTTCGGAATGCGCACCGGACGTACGTTCTCTAAGTCCATCAAAAGCCAGATGGAATTTGCCCGCACATGCGCATGCCCGTCCGCATCGGTCAGCGTAAAATTCCGATAGGCAAACATGCCTTGGAACCGATAGACCCACGTTGAAACGACAATCTCATCCCCCAGCCGCGGCAGGGTGTGCAGTTCGATCTGCCAGTTGGTGATGTACCAGCCCCATCCATGCGCCCGCAGATAGGACAAGCCCACGCCCGCATCTTCCGAGTCAAACGTACAGGCATCCTGCAGATAGTTGATCAGCGCTGCGATCGTGAGGTTGCCTTTGGTGTCAATCTCGCTGTATCGCACCCGCCCCCGCATCTGATACATTCAGTCGCCCTCGACTACTGCGCGGATGAAACGATACGTCCGTTCCGTCGAAGAAATCGAAAGTCTCTCCATCGGCGTATGGATGTCAAACAGATCCGGTCCCATGGAAACCGCGTCCAAATCTGGGATCTTCCCCGCAAAAATGCCGCATTCCACACCGGCGTGAATGGCTTCAACCCTAAGTTCTTTGCCGAACATCTCCTTATATATGCGGCACATTTTCTCCCGCAGCAAAGATGCATCTTTGTATTCCCAAGCGGGATAGGTTTCGCTTAATTCAAAGCGCGCCCCCGCGTGGTCGCAGATAAAACGCATTTCATCGCAGAGCGTCGTAAAAGATGCGGCAGAAGAACTCCGCGGCGCATAACTCATATTAAACGAGCGGTCGCCCATGGAAAGTATGCCCAAATTCAAAGACGTCTCCACCAGCCCGTCGATCCGATCGCTCATACGGATCACGCCATTTGGCAGGGAAAGCATCAGCGCCAGGATTTTCCTCGTCATCCCGCGCAGAACTGGTCGTCCTCCGGCATCCGTCTCGCGCAGCGTTACCACGATATCCGGATCGGCGCTTAAGAAGATCGAGCGGGTCATTTCCGCCGCCGCTTCCACCGTTTCTTTTAACCGCTCGACATTTTCCTTCGCCACGGCAATGACCGCCGTCGCTTCCCTCGGAATCGCGTTGTCCTTACTGCCGCCGTAAAAATCGATCAAACGGAACGAAAACTCGCTGAATACGCCGCGCATAATCCGCGCCAGAAGGAGGTTGGCGTTTGCCCTGCCTTTGCCTATCTCCATGCCGGAATGTCCGCCTAAAAGACCGCTTACCTTGATCTCATAGGTGCGCCGCCCCTGCAGATCTTCCCGCACCAGCGGAAGGGAAACGTTGATCCTGCCGCCGCCCGCGCAACTTGCCAAGACGGTTCCCTCGCCCTCGGAATCAATGTTTAACATGGCATGCCCTTTTAACGGCGATACGTCAATTCCGCCCGCCCCCTGAAGTCCGACTTCCTCGCACACCGTACAGACAAATTCCAGACGGGGATGCCGCAGCGAATCATCCTCCAAAAGCGCCAGCGCAATCGCAATCGCAATCCCGTCGTCGCCTCCTAACGTGGTGCCTTTTGCTTTTACAAAATCACCATCCACATAAAGATCGAGTCCGTCGGCCTCCATATTTTTCAGACAATCCGCTTCCTGTTCCGCGACCATGTCCATGTGCCCTTGCAGGATCAGCGGCTCCTTCTCCTCGCAACCGGCGGACGCTTCCTTGATGATAATGACATTAAAGAGGTCGTCCTGATAGTATTCGAGGTTATGCTCTTTTGCAAAAGAAACCAGATAGTTGCTGATCGCTTCCTCGTGATGCGACGGATGCGGGATGCCTGCGATCTGCTCAAAATAATAAAATACGCGCTCCGGTTTGCAGGATGATAAAACAGCCATGATATGCTCCTCCTCATTTGGCTTATATTTTTATAGTGTGATATACTCCGTGGTTTTCTTTCGTTCTTTCCGCATCAGGTACAGATACAGGAAGACGCCCACCACACCGGCAAGCAGCCAAGCCGCCGGGTCCGCCCCATCGAAAAGCGATAATGAAAACAATATCCAGCACCACATTCGTACAGGCGGAAAAAATCAGAAAATACAGCGGCAGACGGCTGTTGCCGATCGCCCGCATCAATGAGGAAAAGAGATTGTAAAAAATGATCGCAACCGTCCCCTCACAAATGATGACGATATAGGAGTATGCGTCGTCGTATATTTCCGCCGGCGTATTCATCAGGGAAAGCAGCGTCGGCATCACGGCAATGCTTATCGTCGTCAAAAGGATGGACACAATAACGGACATGATGATTCCGTTCGTCACGGAGTAGCGCACGCCGTCCTCGTCATCCGCGCCGAAATACTGGCTTGTCATGACCGTAAACCCGCTTGCCATCCCCATCGCAAGCCCGATCACCAAAAAGAAGATCGTCCCCGTGGAGCCGACCGCCGCCAGCGCGTTGGCGCCGACATATTTTCCGACGATCACGCTGTCGATCATATTATATAACTGCTGAAATACATTTCCGAGAAAAAGGGGCACCGTAAATTTCAGGATCATCCCGAACGGCTTGCCCTCCGTCATATTTGTTTCCATAATACACCCGTATCGGCTCTAATGCTGCGAACAAATTTTCACAAAGGAAAGTATAGCACGAAATATGCCGCTTTTCAATCGGGGGTTTTTCTTGCCTTAGGAACAAATGCTTTTTTGTGTTCGACAGCAAAAATGCATTAACCTCACACAAAGAAGCGTTTGTTCACAAAATAAAAATGATTTCAACGACTTTCACATCATTTTTTCATCGTTTTACGCAAAATCCCTTGTATTTTTCACGTGCAGATGTTAAGGTAAAAGTACTTATCGCCGATAAAGACAATAGAAAACCATCTTTGTCTTTTGTTGGACACGGATGCTTCGGGCACGGCATTTTCATACTTGGAAAAATGCCCGATGTCTGCTACTTTCATTTTCAGGCATGACGCAAAACGGATTTTGCGTATTATACTTTATCAACCGGCATAACCAAGGAGGGAATCTATGGACATCAATACTTTAGGCAGTGTCACTTCTTCAATCGCCACTTCCTCAACCTATACGAACGGCGCCACGGCGAAGACGTCGGACAGCAAGGAGTCTGCGAAGACGAATACAGAAGCTGCTGCTGTTTATGAAAAATCTTCGAGCAGCGATTCCGCGAAGAAAACGACCGCTTCGAAGAATCAAGGAGTTGACCGCGACGCCATCATCGCCAAAATGAAATCCGATCTCGAAGCCCAAAAGTCGCAGTTGTTCGACATAGTTCGCAATTCCATCAGCGGACAGGGAAAAGCCTTTGGGCAGGCTTCGGACGACGATATGTGGAAATTCCTCGCAGGCGGCGACTTTACCGTTGACGCGGCGACGAAGGCACAGGCGCAGGCGGATATCGCGGAAGACGGCTACTGGGGCGTGAATCAGACATCCGACCGTATTTTGGACTTTGCTAAGGCGCTTTCCGGCAACGATCCTGACAAGGCGGAGGAAATGATCGACGCATTTAAGAAAGGCTTCAAAGAAGCCACCAAGACGTGGGGCAAGGATCTCCCGGACATCTCCTCGAAGACCTATGACGCGGTTCTTGAGAAGTTTGACAAGTGGAAAAACGGAGAAGAATAATTGCTAAAAAACACCCCCGGCTGTCCTTTACTGGATAGTCGGGGGATTCTTTTTACTTCATGCCGCTTTGATAGGCTGCAACCCTCTTTGCCACGTTTTCCTTGATGTTGTTGTAGAAGAACAGATAATCTTCGTTATGGCGTCCGTCCGGTCCAAAGAACTCCGCAGCCGCCTTCGCGGATTCCTCGTCCATCGGCTCCCCTTTGGCGTGCGTTACGACCACGCCGCGGGCGAGGTTGATCTGCGCGTCTGCACCTTGCAGCATCTCTGCATTGTCGAGCGACGCAGTACGTAATTCCTTTCTTCTGTTTAAGAAAACTCATAAGTTTTCCTGTATCTGTCATTCTTATATCCCACTGCGTCTCAACGGCACTAATAATCCCTGTCCTGAAAATTTAGTCCGCTTTATGCCCGTCATGCCCCTATCTGGTATTTTTCTGAAATCATTACATCACCGTGATCTCGTCAGATTTCTCTGCCAAATACTCATCAACCCAAAGCCTCATGCTCACAGGAGCAAGATATGCTGCCAGTTTTCCTTCATTTACGAACAAATACGTCCTGCTCAGCCCTCTCTCCTGATCTTCATAGGCTTCATTACGCAGGAAGTTTTCCATGTCCTGTGAGCGCTTCCGTATCCGTCTGCGCTCCTTTGCGTTAATTCCAAAAAGCATTTCATCGGTTTCTACACACGAAAACCCCTCTATCAGATGTCGGTTCTCGTCTGACAGACGTTGTATATCCAAATTCATCATTTCATTTTTTTGCCGAACTTCTGTTTTAACTTATCCGCTCCATTTTTAGATGCCTGACTGCGTTTCTGATTCGCTTCCTTATAAATCTTTACCGCCGCGGAACCTTTCACAACAGGAGTGGACGCAATCTGTGTAGCCATATCGACGCCTCCTTCAGTAAGAGTCTATGCTTCCCGTACTTGTTTCGGCACAATGCCGGAAAAAGTAATTCTGTAAAATGGCATGAAATTAGAAGAATCTTTATTTTGCAAGATTAAATTCCTTGTAAAACGCCTTACGCGCTTTAAAGTGTACCCCATGTCAAGTACAAATCAGGCTGTATGCTCTATTTTTTCTGTGTTTTTTCGCTGTCGCCTATATCGCCATAACGCATGGTTCGTTATAGCCCGTTATTAGGCTGTCATGCGTCACAAATTGGAAACCTTCTGATTTCGCTTGTGCCAACAGAAGTCTGTCAAACGGATCATTATGGCGGGGAGCGGTTTCCGGTCTTGTCAATCCCTTTAACGCAAAGATATGAGCCAGCCTGATATCAAGCCTTTCAAACCCGGTTTCCTCGCACAAAGAAACGAACACTTCTTCGTCCATTGGCATCTGAGCCGGGCGTATTTTTCTTTTGATCGCCACTTCCCATACAGACGCAATACTGAAACAAACCATGTTTTCTTTGTCTTGTAAAAGTACTCGTACATCCTCACTCAACCGCTTCGAATCAGAAATTGCCCATAAAGCAATATGCGTATCCAATAAAAACTTCATTCCGCCACCCCAAACATCTGTGCTATTTCATCATTACAAGCATCTATATTGTCTGGTATGTTGTACAATCCGTCGGCTATTCCCAACCTTCTCTTTGACGACCGTATCTGTATGCCCCCCGCCGTCTGACGATCATCAGAATGACTGTCGCTTACCTTTATCCGCTTAAGAAGTTCTACAATAATACCGACAGTATCATCCGGCATACTGTTTATCATACAAATCGCTTCCTGCTGAACCGTCATATGCTTTGACCTCCTTATCTGCACTGACTGCCTCCATTTCCCCGTCAAATCTGACGGTCATACACCATCATTATATCCAAAATCATCATTTCAGTTTTTTGCCGAACTTCGGATACAAGTAGAGCATAGCAAAAATCCGGCTTGAACGCAACGGAATTATCAAAAAACAAATTACCAGAGTTACCCTCAACAAACTACCAACGCCCCGCCGAAAAGGCGGGGCGTGATGCCTTGCGGGTGCAAGGTTCTATTTTGTTTTCCGAAGCAGTTTTGCCGCGTTATCTTTCTGCTCTCCTTTTTCTTGCGAAAAGCAATCCCGCTGCCGCCATGGCAAGAATGAATACGGCTGCCGCGCTCGTATTGCCTGTGTTCGCGCCGCCCCGTCATGGTAGCGCCAGAACATCGGATGGCTTCTGCCCTTTAAGTTGTAGGGGAACCACACATGGATGACGTTGCTTCCGGTGGAATGAATCTCCGTGGTCGCGCCGCCCATCGTCTTAAATATGCTCATGTCGAGATAGACCTCTTTGACCGCCGCTCCTTCGGTATTGACCGTCGCGTAATGCTCCTTTGCTTTTTGTTGTATCTGCTCGCCGCCGTTTGCGCGTACCGATTCAAAAGACTTCGGCTGAATCGTCATGTTGTATGTCGCGCCCGCCGCCTTATCTTCCTCGGTCAGAAGCGCGTCCAGTCCTTCTCCCTGCGCCGAGGCAGGAGCCTCGCCCTCCGATTCGGAAAGGCTCTCGCTGGACGAATTGAACTCGATATCTGTGCTGCCATCCGAAGGTTCGGTCTGTGGTTGCTGCTCCGATTCTTTCTCTGCGATTTTTACCGTTACGCACGCTACGTCGCTGTCGGTGTACCCTTCATCTCCAACAGCCTTATACCATACATAGTAGGTTCCGGCGTCGGTGTCTGTGGGTATGGATGAAGTTAAAATGTACCCATAAAAATGGACACATGCCCTTTCCATGTCGGACAAAATAGCACATATTGCTTGTCAAAAATGTGGCGAACCTTCTTTTCGTATTCTGCCATTATGCGAATACCTCTTCCCGATTTTCCATTAGAAAATACAAAAATCTCGGGGATTCCAAATGGTTCAATTCCACTAATTCCGGTATCGCATTCCGCACCTTTTCCATTAGGCGGTCTACCGATTCCGACTCAAAAGCAAGCGGAATGTAGTCATTGATCGCCGTCCAAACTTTTGCTTCTTCATCCCAGTTGATATGGATCAGACACTCCATCTATCAATCCTCCATCTTCGCTTCCGTTATCGCCTCATTCAGCGAAAGCATCTTCGCGTCGAGCATCGCCACTATGCCGGAACATTCGCGCAGATCCTTACTGATGTAGTCAGGTGCGTGCCCCTCGAATTTGTAATAGATCTTATGCTCCAGACTCGCCCAGAAATCCATGGCGATCGTCCGAATCTGAATCTCAATCTTCGTATCGACCACCTTGTCCGACAAAAAGATCGGAATGGATACGAGCATATGATAACTCTTGTAGCCGCTTTCCTTTGGGTTCCTGATATAGTCTTTTACCGAAATCACCGTGATGTCGTTCTGCCTGCCGATCATATCCGCCAGACGGTAAATATCGGATGTAAACGAGCAGACGATCCGAAGCCCCGCGATATCATTGCAGTAGGTCACCATGTTCTCAATGCTGTCCGAATAGCCGTAACGCTTTAATTTTTTGATGATGCTCTCAGGACTTTTCACCCGCGACTTGACATACTCGATCGGATTATACTGATGCGTATGCTGAAACTCATCATTCAAAATCTCGACTTTCGTCCCGATCTCCTTAAGCGCCGAGTTGTATAAAAGCATCATGGAATTCCATGTGTCGATCCCCTCATTCCTGCACTGATGCACATATTCCGCCTGATCCATTGTAGTCATTTTCGCCCCCGTATTCTAATCTTCTTCCAAAACTTCCATTTCCAAATAGTCAAACTCGATCGGCTCAATAAAAGCGTCCTGCGTAAAACGCGCCTTGCTATGCCGCTTAAATGAATCGATCGTAACATCCAGCCAGATCGGCGTCCCTATATCCAGCCGGTACGCCGCCTCTTTTACGGCGTTAAACACCTTGTGCGTCCTTGTATCGTCCGACTCGTCCGCAACAACCACATCGCGCATAAGCCGCGAATCCTTCCATTCTTTGAACCAAAGTTTCAAGCCGTCCTCCTCTGCCGCAGCGCCTCATACGACAAGATCCCCGCCGCCATCGCGACATTTAAGGATTCCAAATCGTCACTTTCCATAGGAATCGTCACACAGCCGTCGCATAACGCAATCGTCCCCGCAGATACGCCGTGCGCCTCATTGCCTAATACAAACGCCGTCGGCGCACGAAAATCCCCCGTCCGATACAGATCCTGCCCGTCAAGCGTCGCCGCGAACACGCCGATTCCCGCACTTTTGATATCGGAAATCGCCGCCTCCAAATCGTCCGCGATAAAAAACGGCATCCGGAAGATGCTTCCCATCGTCGAGCGCACCACCTTCGGCGCGAATACGTCCGTCGTGCCTTTTGTCAATATAATCCCCGTCACGCCCGCCGCCTCCGCGACACGGAAGATCGTCCCGAGATTCCCCGGATCGGACACATCCTCTAAGACAATAAGCAGCGGCTGCCTCTTCGCCCCTCCGTCTGCCGCCCTGCCGGACAATACTTCCCGGATCGTCCATTCCGGCATCCGAACCACCGCAAGAAGTCCCTGCGGCGTAATCGTATCCGATAACTTTCGCATGAGCGCATCCGAAACAATCTCCGTCGGGATGTTATCTTCTAAAAAAAGGGCGGATACTTCATCCGCCCGACTCTCCGATATATATAATTCCTTAATTGCCTTTCGCGGAATATCCGATACGATCCGCCTGCCCTCGCAGACAAAGGCGTGCGAATCGTACCGATCCCGCTTTTTATTAAGGAGCCTACTAACTTGTTTGATCTTGAAATTCGATTGGCTTTCTATCATTATCTTGTCGTCGTAAGCGATTTTGCGAGTTCGATCTGATATTCGTCTAAGTCCTTCTGCATCGCAAGCGCCTCGTCAATATCGAAATCCACAAATTCGCCGTGCCGATAGCCGACCACGCGGTTGCTCTTGCCATCGCAGAGCAGGTCTACCGCCCTTGCACCCATGGTCGCCGCATATACGCGGTCCTTGCAGGTGGGGCTTCCGCCGCGCTGCATATGTCCTAAAATCGTCGCCCGCGTCTCAACGCCGGTCGCCGCCTCAATCCGCTTCGCCAAGGACGCCGAATGTCCGATTCCCTCGGCATTGATGATGATGTGGTTGTTGCGTCCTAACTTCTGTCCGGCGATCAGGTGGTTGACGATCTGCTGCTCGTCAAAGTCGAACCGCTCCGGCAGAAGCACATCCTCCGCACCGTTCGCGATCGCGCACCACAATGCGATATATCCGGCGCCGCGCCCCATGACTTCCACAATGGAACAACGGTCATGCGAAGATGAAGTGTCGCGGATCTTGTCGATCGCCTCCATCGCCGTATTCACCGCCGTATCAAAACCGATCGTGTATTCGGTACAGGCGATATCCAAGTCGATCGTGCCCGGAACGCCGATGGTATTGATGCCTTTTGCCGCTAACTTCTGCGCCCCCTTGAACGAACCGTCGCCTCCAATAACGACCAGTCCGTCAATCCCGTGCTTCTTGCAGATATCGGCGCCCTTCTGCTGGTATTCGTCTTCCTTGAACTCCAGACAACGCGCCGTCTGCAGGATCGTTCCGCCGCGGGAAATGATGTCCGAAACGGAAAACCGATCCATATCTATAATCTCTTCGTCCAACAATCCGGCGTAGCCGCGCTTAATCCCCTTAACCTTCTTGCCATTGTGGATCGCTCTGCGGACAACCGCGCGGATTGCCGCATTCATGCCCGGTGCGTCGCCGCCGCTTGTTAAAACGCCGATTGTGTTGATTTCTTTTGCCATCGTGCTTCTTCCCCTTTCCCACAGTTGCCTTCCGCGCAGATTTTCGATTTTTGCGCGTCCGAATTATATTGTAATAGGTTTTGGGGATAAATTCAAGTACAACATCAAGGAATTTTTCTTGCCTTTTGAACAAACAAATCTCCGTGTTCGGCGGCAAAAATGCCTCCTCCTCACACGGAGATTGTTTGTTCAAAATCTAAAAGTTATCCTGCCCTTGAAACGAACGAATCTTACGCGTTCGACGGCAGGTAAAAATTACGCCGTCACCACTCGCACGTTATCCGCGCCGAACGCGTCCGACAACTTCGCAAGCAGCCGCTCATCTGCACGCACGCCCCATCGTCTGCCGAGGCGTTTGACCGCCTTGGGCGACCGGACAAAGATTACGATCTCATCCCTGCCCTTTTCTTCCGGCAGAAGTTCGAATAGCCGCTCCTTTTTCTCATTATATTCCTGCTTCGTCTCGAACTGAATCCATACATTCTGCGGCAGTTCGTCAAAGCCGTATACCTCGTTCGCCAACAGTTTCGCGTCCGCCTCATCCTCGAGGCTGACCGTTCCCTTGATGAATACCCGCGCATCTTCTTCGATCAAGGCGCGGCTTCTCTCGTAGGTCTTCGGGAATACGATCGCCTCCACCGTGCCTACGAGGTCTTCTAAGACGATGAATGCCATTGGCTGGTTGTTGGCGGTAAAAT
>CAJOQZ010000234.1 GCA_905236585.1 uncultured Lachnospiraceae bacterium | reverse complement strand
GAACACCGGGTGGAACGGCTCCGGCAAGCGCATCTCCATCAAGGACACCCGCGGCATTATCGACGCGATTTTGAACGGGGATGTAGCAAAAGCGCCGACGAAGAAGATTCCGATCTTCGACTTGGAAGTACCGACGGAACTGCCGGGGGTAGACACCGGCATCTTAGACCCGCGTGATACGTACGCAAGCGCTTCCGAATGGGAAGAAAAGGCAAAAGATCTTGCCGGACGCTTTATCAAGAACTTCAAGAAATACGAAGGCAACGCGGAGGGCAAGGAACTCGTAGCGGCAGGACCGAAACTGTAGGAGTTTATGCATCGAGGATAAATAAAAATGTGAAAATAAGACACGGAAATCAACTTTTATGCTGAGAACAAACGCTTCTTAAGTGTGAGGTTAAGGCATTCTTGCCGTCGAACACTTAAGATTCGTTTGTTCTCAAGGCGAGATTGGAAGAAAATTGATTTTTGTGAAAAAAAGAGATTTCCCCTTGTACGGAGGTCTCTTTTTTATTATAATAAAGTTACCTGAAATGAAATTAAGACCTGTTGAATTTTGAACCTACATTTACTTTGAACGGGACACCTATATCTTTGGTTTAATGTCAGACCTCATAGGGAGCGCATTTTGCGCGAGAGCCGTCCGGCTCGCGGTGGAAGGCAGAGGATCATTTGCGGTAACCCACCTAACCTTGCGTTAGGAGTCAAAATCGCAGGCACACATTTCAGGTGATGAGCGTGCGAGAGTCTTTCGGGTGCGCTTTTTTTGTGCGTAATGATGGTTTGGAACAAACTAGTTCCTCTTTTCTTGCATTTGTCTCCCTTGTGGGCTATACTAAATGCTTGGAAATTCAGATTGAACGGAGGTATGTAAATGAAAGACCGTTTACAGGAGATCAGGGAAAAAGCATTTGCGCAGATTTCGAAAGCGGAAGGCTTGGATGCTTTGAATGAAGTGCGCGTTTCCGTCTTAGGCAAAAAGGGAGAATTGACAGCAATCTTAAAAGGAATGAAGGATGTAAGCCCCGAGGAACGCCCGAAGATCGGACAGTTGGTGAACGATACGAGGGAAGCGATCGAGAAGCGAATGGCGGAGGCAAAGGAGGCATTGGAATCCGCCAAACTCGAAATACAGCTCGCGACGGAAACCATCGACGTTACGCTGCCGGGGAACCGTCCGAAGACCGGACACCGCCATCCGAATACGATCGCGCTTGAAGAAGTGGAGAAGATATTTATCGGCATGGGATATGAAGTGGTGGAAGGTCCGGAGGTCGAATATGATTACTATAACTTTGAGGCGTTGAATATCCCGGCGAACCATCCGGCAAAGGATGAGCAGGATACGTTCTTTATCGACAACGATATTCTGCTGCGGACGCAGACGTCTCCGGTGCAGGTGCGCCAAATGGAGCGCGGCAAACTGCCGATCCGCATGATCGCTCCCGGACGTGTGTTCCGTGCAGACGAAGTGGACGCGACGCATTCTCCGTCGTTCCACCAGATTGAGGGGATGGTCATTGACAAGCACATTACGTTTGCGGATTTGAAAGGAACCTTACAGGAGTTTGCGAAGCAGCTCTTCGGACAAGACACCAAGGTAAAATTCCGCCCGCATCATTTTCCGTTTACGGAGCCGTCTGCGGAAGTGGATGTCAGCTGTTTCAAATGCGGCGGCAAGGGATGCCGGTTCTGCAAGGGTGAAGGATGGATCGAAATATTAGGATGCGGACAGATCCACCCGAGGGTGCTTAAAATGAGCGGCATCGACCCGGAGGAGTATTCCGGATTTGCGTTCGGCGTGGGACTCGAACGGATCGCGCTGTTGAAATATGAGATTGACGATATGCGGCTGCTGTATGAGAACGACATTAGGTTCTTGAGTCAGTTTTAGCGAAAAAATTCGTTAGAATTTTTGAGCCTTTTCTTCAAAGACGAATTTTCGTATTATAGTATGACAACAATATAACCATATAGAAAGGTACATTAAAATGAAAACCTCACTCAAATGGATAAAAACCCTCGTCCCCGGCATCGCGGACGTCACCCCGCAGGAGTACGCGGACGCCATGACGCTGTCCGGCTCGAAGGTGGAATATTACACAGCCTTCGACGCGGATCTCGATAAGATCGTCGTCGGACAGATTATGAAAATCGAGCCGCATCCCGACGCGGACAAACTGATCGTCTGCCAGGTCGATATCGGAAGCGAAACGATTCAGATCGTCACCGGCGCACCGAACGTCCAGGAGGGCGATAAAGTGCCGGTCGTGCTGGACGGCGGCAAGGTTGCGGGCGGACACGACGGCAGCATGACGCCCGGCGGCATCAAGATCAAAAAAGGCAAACTCCGCGGCGTAGAAAGCAACGGCATGATGTGTTCCATAGAAGAACTCGGCAGCAACCGCGACATGTATCCGTTGGCGCCCGAGGAAGGAATCTACATACTGCCCGAAGACACAGAAGTCGGCGCGGACGCGGTTAAAATTCTCGGTTTGGACGACGTGGTCGTGGAATACGAAATCACGTCGAACCG
>CAJOQZ010000233.1 GCA_905236585.1 uncultured Lachnospiraceae bacterium | reverse complement strand
TTGCCTCGGCGAGGAGCCGGGGCTTTTTTGTATATATGTGTGTGAGTTTGTATATTTGCGGTTACGGCGATGTTGCCGGAACGTAAAAATACAAAATCTGTATGACACACTTATCATCGGCCGAGAGGGCCGTTCTCAATTTCTGGTATGGATACATCCGTACCTGCTCTGTCACGTCCATTCGTCCAATGCTTGTCTATTATCTGATGACGGAGATGCTTATTGAATACAATCAGCAATTGCCCGACAAGAGGCGTCCGGCGCGTCCGTCTGAAGATGCCGTCATGCGGATAGGCGCGACCAGCGGTTCGTTATCCAAATGGCGCAGGAGATGGCTGAAGATATGGCTGAATGTACATCAAAAGTGACTTGAAAAACGCAAATCTTCCATTGGAAGAATTATTACGGAAAGTTTAGTGTATCTTCGCAGCGTCGTTTGAAAAAGCGGCGCTGTTTGCGTCGGAAAGAACGTGATAAAAGAAAGTATGCAAAGAAAAATAAAAATGATAAAAAACAGTCCCCGACAAAGTCGGGAGACACCTGCAGGGCAGGGAGGGGTATAAAAATGGAATATAAATTTATTGATTTTTGGCACATGTATGCGCCGAGGCGGGAGTATAAGAACCGCTACCAGTGTTGCGAGAAAGTATGGAATGCGATGGAACGGCAGAAACGCCGGCTCATCATGGTCGGATTGGAGAAAGAGCGAGCAGAACGTTCGCCGCCTGTCCATAGGAAAAATCCCTATTTCTACCTTCTTGACTGGCAACCGCCACGCCCCCACTGGCTCACTCCGGCAGAGACCGGACATCTGTTGGCACAACATATTCCGATTGCTGTCTGTCGCAATCCCGAGACGCAGTTATATGGTACGGTGACAAAAGACGAGGCGGAGTTATATGCACTCGAAGTGCATCATTATATGTAGGTTTAAAGCAATGTTTAACGAATGAAAAAAATACTGATTATGGCAAAAATTGAATTATCGCCGCTCATCAAGTCGATGTCCGGCACCATCTCCCGGAAACGTTTGTCGGACGGAACAACCGTTGCATACGTTGTTACAAAAAAGAACCGATTGTATCTGCATGGGACCCAACCGCGTGTGAAGCCATTGAGCGGCCGTGAGGTCAAGCAGAGAATGAAGTTCGGCCTCATCGCTTCTGCGTCAAGACTGGTTAAGCAACAGATGGAGTTGCCTTCCGAACCGGATGCAAATAAGAAACTATGGTGCAGTTTGGGTCAACTATACGAGTTGATGCTGCAGCATGCGCAGGTCATCACGCCGCAGAAGTTGGCGGACAGTTATTATGCTTTTCTTGTTTAGTTCTCGGAAGATGGTCGCGTGATGGTCTCGTGCTATGAAGAAGTATAAAAAAACGTCCTTGCGGCTCATGCTGCAAACGAGGATGGGGCAGCCAGTGTCCGAGAAAGAATTTGCCCGTTGGTTCGGTATCTATTGCGACAGGAAGGCTAAACCCGATGACATTCGCAATGCCAAAGAACTGCCTGCCGACGAGGTGGAAGAGCTATCCCGATGGCTCGGATATAATCTCAGGTGAGGAAAATCTCACAATCTCCCCGACGAAATCCCAACTCGTCGGGGATTTTCTTGCTTTTCGCGTTTTCTATATATACTTTTGCATCCGATTTGAAAAAAATACATCCAAGATGGCTTATTACAAACTGATTAGAAATCCCGTTGACGGCAAGGCTGTGCGCGGAAGACTGTACCAAGTCACAGAGACACGTTTTGAGGAGACGCTCATCCCAATCTGCGAGACGCTGGAGAATACCGATTACCTCGTTCCTGCCCTCATATATGCAGTGGGCGTTACCCAATCACAGAAGTTCAAACGGTTGCTTCCGCTGTTGCGTCAAGTGCCGGGACGGGAAGGAATCCGTATTCATCGCGGAACGCATCCGAAGCACTCCAAAGGCTGCATTCTTGTGGCTCCGAACATGGAGTTGACACTGACCGAACGCTTTCTCAAAGAGCAGAACGGTCACGAAGAAATCCGATTGGAGATAATTTGACAGTATTCAATACAATGGCAAAAGTGGAATTTGACATAGGCATCGATTCGGTGCGCGGCATACTGATGGGAACAGACCCTTTCTATATCCGCCGGTATCCGGACAAAGACGGAGGAGTGATGCATATTGTGCAGGCGCGTCCCAATCGTACCGGTCATGTTCCAACGGCAGCAGAGTCGGCGAATCGGGCGGCTTTTGGTGCGCTGTACGGTCGTCAACGTCACCTTGATTTCCTTGAACGCAAATGGAAGGGGCAGTTGTCTCTGGATTTTGGCGAAGAGGAAAACAAAGAAGAAAACACATAAAACAGGAAAACAAACCGAAAACATTATAACCAAAAAAAAGACTGAAAATTATAAAGATTATAGATTTTGAAATAGACGATTGCATCGTCCTGTGTTTTGCCTTGATGATTACCAATCACAAATAAATTTGCATTGCTAATCCTCAATTCAAACCACACACCTACGTGTATATTTCAAAATCCAATTATAATAATCATATTATCCACTCTAAAAAAATCGTTGCACTTACAAAAAAGTTGAAAAAATTATTTAACTAAAATCCAATTATCAGATGGCAAAGATTACATTACATGGTATGTTTGCCCGAGTGAGGGGCAAATTCAACAAGTCGGAGACCTTGTATTTCAAGGGTTGTCCGTGCGGGAAAGAGCAGTTGGGTGTCGACCTGCTCAATCCGTCCAAAGCGAAAGGCACCAAGAACGTGCAGTGCCAGAACGCACTGAAAACCGCTGCTCAGGCAGCCAAGACGGCATTGGCAGACCCGTCGGAACGCGCTACGCTTGAAGCGGCTTTCAAAGCGCAGTCGAAGTACACTTCGCTCTTCGCCTACACCGTGGCGCAGAAGTACGTGAAGCCGAATTTCGACTAATTCGGCCGGTAAAAGGTTAACGAATTAAAGTTTAACGAATTAACGATTTAGAGAAGAATGGCAAAAGTAGAATGGAGTGCCGGAATCGACAGTGTGTCCGGCGCATTGAGTAAACCCAGTAAGAAAGGACAGCACAGCTGCGCAAAGATGCTGCTTGGCACGCACCGTGTGGCGGCGACGATGAGCGACCAATGCAACCGCGTGTATATCCGCCGCAAGACGAAACGCTCCACGCCGTTGTCGTCTCGGGAGTTGTTAGCGCGCGGTCGATTCGCCGCAGTGAGCGCGGCGGTGAAAGTGCGTGCGAAAGACCTCATGCAAATCTCGCAGGACCAAGCCGCTTTCCTCGCACAAAAGGACTTGGCGGATGGCAAGCGCACGATGAAGGCGTACCTCTGGAAGGTATGTGGCGACGAGTACGACCAGCAGCACGGAGGTTAATGAGTTAATGACGGGAATGAGCGATGAAACCTGACATCCAATTACTTACAGCCGCAGTGCTTTCTGTAGGTGGATTGGTTCTCTTGTTCTGTGGGGCATTCGTGTCCCCACAGGGCGAGATTCACCAATCGCTCCTCGTCGGCTTCGGCGAGATTGCCACCTTTGCGGGGGCACTATTCGGGATTGATTACGTTTACAAAAAGAAAGGAGACTCAAAATGAGAAAGTATATCTTTATGTCACTGATGCTGATTAGCATGGTTGTGTGCCTGAGCATGACATCGTGCAAGGCATGGCGGACGATTACAACCACTGCGACGTATACGCAGGTGACGGACACGGCTAAGGTGACGACGACCATCTCGACCAAGACGGTTGAGGAGTACACGGGCGTGAAAAAGTGACGATTTCCGTTGCAAAACACAAAAAAAAGTAAAATTATTCCCCATATGCTTGCATATGTGGGAATTTTTTTGTAATTTTGCAACCAGTTTTGTGCGTGTGTACGCCAATGGGATGAAAGTGCATTAAATTTTAAGAATATGATACGGATATTACACATTTCGGATTTTCATTTTAAGACAATTAATCCTCAGGATTTTGAGGATATGGGTGAGAAAATTGCAAAGAATGCTAAAGAGAACTTGGGTAGTAACAAGTTGGATTTGATTGTTTTCTCCGGGGATTTAGTGTATACCGGTGATAAGAAGGAAAGTTTTGAAACGGCAGCATCGGCATTGTTTGGACCGCTGAAGTTGAAATTTGGTTTGTCGAATGATGAGATATTGATAGCACCGGGTAATCATGATCGAATTTTCAAAAATGAGATGCCTATGGTGCAAGCAAGTTTAGATAAATGTCATACTCCAAAAGATTTAGACGCTTTTTGTTCATATCAGGAGCAATTGGCATTCAGTGTTGTTGGTCAAAGTGCATATAATGAATTTCTTGATACTTTTTATAGCGAAGCATGGGATAAAAATAAGCTGTATGCATGTAGGAAATATGAATGCAACAGACACACATTAGGATTGTTATCGCTGAATTCTGCTTGGCGTTGCAGTGGCGAATCGAAGAATGATAGAGGAAAATTATTGTTCCCGGTGTCGGTGTTACGAGAGGCATTAGGAAAGTTGAAGGGTTGTGAGTTTATATTCTGTACAGAACATCATAATCTGTCGGATTATCAAGAGTATGTGACGAGTGATAT
>CAJOQZ010000232.1 GCA_905236585.1 uncultured Lachnospiraceae bacterium | reverse complement strand
TTTGAAAAATTATTCGCCGGATTTTTCCGGTGACGAGCCGGTCTTAAAGGTAAACGCAGGAGCAGAAGGTACGTTTTGCTGGACAATCGGAGTGGCGGATGATACATATAAAAGCCTTGATGTTGTGCTGGACGGCAAACTTGAGGAGAATGATCTGATCGTCACCTTAACGAAGGCGGATGCAGATACATCTGCCTTAAATAGCAGCGCATCGAATGAGTCCGGCGATTATTCCATGACGCTTGTTTTCAGCGGGAGTGCGTTTGCAGACAATGATGGGGATAATGCGATCGCGGAATACAAATGGGATTTCAAATCCATCGACAGATAATTGAGGCTTGTGGGAATGCAAATGAGAGGATCGTTTCAGGCGTCTAAACGGATGACAATTCAAAAGAAAATGCGCGGCAAAAGCGGCGAAACCCTTGTGGAAACCCTTGCGGCAGTAATGATTGCGGCAATGGGTCTTTTGGTGCTGCCGGGCGCGATTGTCGCCGCGTCCCGGATCAACGCGAAGGCGGGACAGGCACCGGTATTTATGGAAGTGGAAGAGGGCGGCGCAGCCGCAAGCCCCGCAGTGAACAACCCGGCAGGAACCGCAAACCTCGTGATCAAAACCAAAAGCAGCGGTACTTCGTCAGGAACATCCATAGACGCCGGTGTAACGGTCGACGTTTATAAGGATGATCACACGGAGGATAAGCCGGTAGACAAGCCGACGGGCACGACGAACAATTCGACACGGACCTATTATTACTATCGGATGAGCGAATGAGACGGAACAACAAGGATAACCGTGCTTAATGGGTCATGCGGATGACGGAAAATGACAGGAGAAAAGATACGTAAGAAAATAAAATCCAACGGCGGATTTTCCATGCTGGAACTGCTTGTGGCGACGCTTATTATGCTGCTTGCCACAAGTTTGCTTGCGCAGACCATGGCGTTGGGATTGCAGCAGTTTCGAACGATCACGAAGCGCTCAAAAGCGGATACGCTTTGCTCGACGCTTAGCATCTATGTGGAAAATGAGCTGGCGTATGCGAAAGTCAAGGTCAAGGACGGACAGGTGACGTTTACCAGCGACGTCCACAACATGGGACCGGATGCGGCATTCTATATACTGGAGAGCGCAGAGGACGAAGACGGTACGGTCGTAACGTCGGGGGAAAGTCCTGTCGGCATAATTGTCGAAACATCAGACTACTACAAGAATTATGTAAAAGAAAAGAATATAGGATTACAGCCGGCAGCGCAGCGAAGACCGTATTATTCTATCGTCGGCGAGGGTTCCTATAAGATAGGAGATCGCAGTAGCGAGATGCTTGCGGCATCCATGTCGCTGAAAAATACATCGGACAGTATAGAAGTTACGATTTCGGTATATGACACGGACGGCGAAACCGTTTTATCAAGCAATCATTTTCGCGTGATCCCGCTGGAGTTTGAAAAATCGGAATAGTAATTCATTTTCCACAAATAACCGATATAGAGTTTTGGGGATTGTTATGGCGGAACAAGCAGTATTGACGGAAAAATGGATAGAAAAATATACAGATTTACAGCGGATTAAAAACGCGTCGGATCGTGAGTACGAAATAGATTATCAGTTATCCATCGCAAAAGCGCAATTAGAGGCGTTGGGAATACCGACGGAGAATCTGAATCACAGGAGCCCGAAATAATAGGGTTTGCAGAGTGTTATTGATATGTTAAAAAAGTTACAAAAGACCAAAGGATTTACCATGATGGAACTGCTGCTGGTGGTTGCCATATTAGGCATTTTGGCAGCAGTCGGAACCGTTGCGTATGTTGCAATGATGAGAAACGCCCGACAGGCGGCGGCGGATAAAGCGGCGGAGAGCATCTTCGTGACGCTGGAGAACCGGCTGGCGGAGATGTATGCGTTTGAGTATGACAAGACGCAGACGGTTTTTTTCAAGGATGATAAACCGACGCTGGAAAAAGCGCTTGACGGAACTGCCCTTGTCTATATCGGCGAAAGCAAAAGCGGAGATTCGGTTTACGGCGTAAAAAACGCAGATGCCGCATCCGCATCCGGGAGCAGCATTCTGAACTTTATCACGGCGGACGGAGAAGTCGTTGCGTCCGAGTTTTATAAGAACGGCATCATAGCGGAATTTGATCCGAACACATGCAGGCTGTATTCGGTGACCTATCTTAGCGACCTGAATCAAAAGTGGACCATTTCCGGCGACAGTTCGGCAACGACCCTGTACACCGCGCAAAACATGACAAGCGTCCGAAGTACGGACGTAGCGGTCAGGAAAAACGCGTTTGACGGGTATGTCGGATATTATCAGAGCGGAGATGCAGGCGATTTTGACAATATCCCGGAGAGCGGACGCGACAATTTAGCGGTGCGGATCGGGAAATATGTCAACGGACAAAAACGGCTGAACAACTATGACGAACTGACCGGCGACATTGAGATAACGGTTCCCGGAGCAAAGACGGACGGCACGGCATCTTCGCAGGACAATCCCGTATATCTGAACAAGGTAAAGGATAAGATCTTAAAAATAGACGTAACGGTGTCGAATGTAGCAGACGACGGGAAAAAGGGCGAGCGGTATGTGACCTATTCCGTTTGGAACGATTGGGCGGATTACGGGAACATCAATTTCGGCGCACGACAGACAGCCGGAAATACGAGATATAACGTAAAGTTCACATCCGTTTTCGACAGCCTGAAAACAGATGAATCCTTTAAGAAACTGTTCTGCGATACGGCGACTGCGTCTGCGACAAAAGATACGCAGAAGTTCTTCTCCGGCGAATATCAGGACGGCTCGACGCAGCGGAAACTGCCGTCTATACCGTCGTATGCAAGCGAGACAAGTCCGTCCGGTTCGGCAAGAGCTATCAGCGAAAAAGGCGTGCTGCATCCGGGAGAGGCGGTGCGCGTCGAAGTGACGGTTTCCACATATCCCAAAACGGCAAAGATCAAAAAAGACGGAAGCGTAGACAGCGAGCCGCTTCTAACGGCGACCTCCGTAGCGGCGGTTGACAACAGCCTGTTCGCGTATGATAACGGCGAAAAGGCAAAGAGTGGAGATGGTTCGGATAATGCCGCGTACAAAAAGTCAGGCATGGACGGTGCATTATATAATGCCTACATTGCCTACGGACGCCATTTGCAGAATTTGGATGAGGCAAGCGGGATAACGCTTGCGGCGGATAAAAATGGATTAGGCATAACCCAGTTGAAAGCCTATCTGGTAAATGATATTGACTTTGACGAGACAGGCGAAGCGCAGATTACAAGGCTCGGCGACAAGGCGGATAAAAATGCAAAGGGGCGGCTGTGGAAGGATGTTTATTATTCGCCGTCTGAACCGGCAAATTTTATGCCTATCACGAATGATGGGTTAGTATCTTTTGAAGGAGTAAAGGATAAAAACGCTGCGAACTATTCCGATCGTTCGTACTCGATTAGTAATTTAGTGATAGACGAGACTGCCGTCAAAAACAGTGCGGCAGCGAACCGTAGCGAAACCCCAAAAGATGCGGTGGGGCTGTTTGCGGTACTTGATACAAAAAACAGTATTTCGTCGCCGCTTTCCGTAGAATATTTGCGACTTTACAGCCCTCGGATAAAAAGCGAAAGCACTACTACGGCGGTGCTGGGGGGGCATATTGGGAAGACAACTGTTATATCCCATGTTGAAATTGTTAATCCAGTTGTTACAGGTGCAGCGGGTACGGAAAAGGTTTCCGGAGGGCTGTGCGGTACGTCGGATACGAATTTGACGATAGAAGACAGCCGCTTATATTGGAATAAACCGGCATCCGAATTGAACGCAAAATACTTTACGGGCGACGGCACTGCAAAAACAGCGAATGAAGCGGATTGGCTTGTCGGCGGCACATATGTCGGTGGCTTGGTTGGATATGCAAAAAACAACGTAACAATAAATTCCAGTTTTGCCGTAACCGTTGTAAAAGCGAAGGCATCAACGGCAACTGTTGCCGGTGGTCTGGTCGGAAAAGCAGACGGCGCGCTCGCGGTTAGCAAGTCCTATGCCGACTGCTATATAAAGGCGAATACAGTAGGCGGCTTAGCGGGTTCCTGCGGCGAGGGCAGCAGTTTTACCAACTGCTATTCTGCCGGATTTGTATTGGGAATGGCAGAAGTACAAGCAACGGCAACGACACCGGCAACAGCCGGACAGCCAGCAGTTGCCGCCGGTTTTGTTCCGTCGGGAGAAGTGGGAAAAGAAATTATCCTTTCGGGGAAAAGCTATTCCCTGTTCAACTTTGATGATCCGACGTCGAAGGACGCTTCCGATTCTCCGGCAGATGAGTTTACGGCAGCGACGCTGCAATTTGACGGCAATGGTAATATTTCCAAATATCCGTCAAAGGTTACTGTTGCAAGCAAGGAAAAATACGCATTTGTCAAAGAGGGAAAATTAAAAGATGCGAATGCGACGGCGCTTTTTACAGATGGAACCGCGATCGGCGGCGTAGGGACGTATCAATCCATCAGCAATATGAAAAATGCGCTGACACAGCAGATGTCGGTGGAAACGCCGTATGATTTATCCCTGCAGGCAATCACTGACAACAGGCATACCCTCAAACTTCCCGCATTTATACCAATATCCGAAACCGATGCATCGGCGGCGTTGCCGCACTATGGGGACTGGCTGGAAAAACCATCCACGGCATCGGATTTTGTTGTCGTCAATGGGGCGATGTTGTATGCAAGGATGACGCTTCCTGAATCAATGTATACAGGGGATAATGTTGACATTATCGTGTCTGTTGGAATTGGAAATAAAATTGATTCGAATGGGGAGAGGATTCCGGGAGAGCCTGCAAACGAGGTTGTATTTCAGTTGAATGAAGTTGCAAAGAATGCGGCGGCTAACGATTTTGGTAGTTTGTATAATTTTCGGTGGTGTAAAAAGGACGGCAGCGTCATTTACTATATAATTATGGATGATGTTACTACGCCAAACATGAGATTTTGCGATATTTTTTCAAATGATAATCCTGACAAAGATAAGATTTTCAAAGATTATGCGAAGTTGAATCTGTTCTATCCGGGAGTAGATATTACGAGGGTTTCAAGCAATGCGTTTGCAGAGGAGGCAGTTGACTATACTGCGGAGATGACAAAAAAAGGTGTGCTTGACAGCGAGTCACAGGATTACGCCGATGTCGAAACAGGTTCTGATGGCGGGCAGGTTATAGGGGATGTGGAATATCCGCAATGGAACACAATCTATGCGGATGGGTCATTAAGAACGATTACAAAAGAGGGAAAAAATGTTGATAATACAGGAAAGGCTCTCATCCGTAATTTCCGCCATTTGGAGAATATTGACACACGTATTTCACAGCGGAAAGATGACAAATATGTGTTAAAAAGTGCGAGCCAAGATGCGAATTTGATTTGGGAAAAAGGATCGTCAGAGGGGTTTGTCAAGGATGTTTTGGCATTAAAAGACAAATGGCAAGACACGACAGGAGTGTCGATATTTAGTGGAAAGGCTCACAGCGGCGAAGCGATATTTGCGTCAAATTCATACCAGCCGGTAAATATATATAAGAGTTTTATCTATGAGGGGAATGAAAAAACAATTTCAAATTTGAATGTTTATGCACCTGAAATTGAAAATTTAGGTGAATATGACGATTTGAAAAATAAAAATGACTATAGTGCGTTGGAGAAATATTCTGAAAACAAGACGAACCCGTTAGATACAAATCCGTTAGATGCGGGGCTTTTTGGCTTTGTTGAGGTACATGGGGGGAAGCAATTTACGATCGAGAATTTGACAATTGAGGATGCAGATATAGAGAATGCGTCTAACGCGGGAACGATCATTGGTCGCGTGAATGCATTGACAGTCTATACGAAGGATAAAATTGGAGATTTCACAGCCGGTACAATAGAATTAAAGAAGGTTTACTCTGTTGGGGATACCTATGTCTACGGAAAGGCGATATTAGACGGAAACAATATTTATACAAGGGGTTATGCAGGAGGATTAATCGGCGCGGTAAATGAGGCGAGTATTAAGATGAATGACTGCCACGTTTATGGTGAGAAATCTTTTGTACGGAACGATTCGTCTGATAGAATTAATCAAAAGATAGGAATATCTTCGGATCTTGGCGGTGGTTCATGTGGCGGCGTTATAGGATGTATGCAGTGGTTTTCCGGTACCATTGAAAATTCGTCAGCAACGGCGTATGTGTATGGGGAACAAGCAGATACGACAGGGGGATTTATTGGAAGAACTTATGGGAATTATACTGATTTTTCCATTCAAAATTGCTATGTGGGCGGACATACAAGTGAAGGAAGATTTCAAGAAGGAGTCTTTAGAAAAAATTCAAATTTTCCTGCAGCAAACGTGACCGGTTTCAACGAAGTTGCCGGATTTATCTCGTATACATATAATTGCTCAGGTGCATATAAGATTGATAACTGCTTTTCGGCGGCATCTATTTATAGTAAATGGAAAGGCGCAAGAACGGATAGACAAACATATTATATCGGTGGATTTATTGCGCAGAATGCCTCCTCCGGTGTAAAAATCAGTAACTGCTATGCCGCAGGAAAAATATTTGTTGACAGCGCGTATGAAGAGACAACGACGGGTCTGTTTATCGGAAAGGATAATGGAAACGGGAACTTGTCGAACAATTATGTTCTTAAAGGTATAAATCATCGCGTTAGAAAATATGTTGGGAATAAACCGAATACAGATATGGAGAATCCGCAAGGTGTTTCAAATCACAGAGTCAAATACATTGACGTGAATAAGTTGAATGAAGTAAGAGATACAGCATTAAATAACGAGGATAAATTCCAAATTGTTAATTATGATAGTTACTGGGATGATAAAAGAGAAAAATGTCCGTATCGGGCGGTTATTACAAATACTGGGAGTACGGATTATGATACCACATATTATGGTGATTGGGAACTGCCTTCCGAGGAGATACCGGCAGAGTTCCCGGTAAAGATGTCGGTAGATAATAAAGATCGACTGACATTGAATATTACAGTACCCAAGTCATCACTTAGCGGCTATGTCAATAACGATAGAACTAAAGTAAAAGTCTGCTGGGTAAGTATAATGATTCGGGGCGTTACGAGTGGAAAAGCCTATGTGGCACCGCTTTGGCTTCGGAATTATGGGGACGGAATCAATAACGTAGATAGTATTCGTGCTACATTTGAAAGGTGGACGGATGCGGGAAAAGATTATTCGTATGATAATGTTACCTATTTTGATTTAGGTAGTGCGAATGTAGCGTCGTATCTGAAAGAACAGACGACAGATACAAAAACGGTTGCGATTGATCTGGACGATATTACGAAGACGACCGGTCACTTCGCGAAGAATTTCCCGGAATTGTATCCGGGAGAGGAAATTGAAATCTATGCGGTTGATGGGCTGGTGGATTTGGCGACTCGTTATAATAACAATGAGTACAATTCACTTGTCGCTCCGGCGAATACCGTAACATCTAACGGCGTTACAGCGGGATTAGATACCGTAACAAATGATACCAACACGACACCCGGGACGACTGTGAAGATTACGACCAATTCGCTGTTTGCAAATGCTGCCGGACTCGAATTAAATGATGGCTCATTGGGCGTACTTACAAATACTGAAGATGGAGTTCTGAAAGAAAGTGGGGTGGAAAAGGGAAAGAATAAGGCTGAAATCCGTTGGAGTAGACATCTCCAAAACCTTGATCCTGTGGTATCGGGTATCAATCGAACGGGGACGGAAAAGAACGGATTGGTATTTGTTGTAGCGAAGCAGACAAGGGATATCGATTATAATAACGAGTTTGTTGAAACAAATAAAAGTGGGATAGATAGTGTAACAAAAAAGCCGATTCTTTCGATATACAGTTTTGCGCAAAGCAACACCAAGTTAAAGGAAGTAGCATTGGCAGAGGAAGGGAATCTGTATGGGATTTATAATCGACGGTTGACAACTTATGCGGGAAAGAAAGCAGATGGAACAAGGGCTGTTATTGCTAATGTATCAATAACGGGACATAAAGAACTTGAGCCGGAGAACTTTGCGCAAACGCAGGATAACGGGAGTGCAGGAAGCGGTACGATATACTATGATAAGAGACACGCAGCGGGTCTTTTCCGCTGGGTTGATCGAAATATGGAGATTTCCGGGCTGGAACTTAAAGGCTTTGATGTTGTAGGATATGATGGCGCAAGTGATGCGTCGGCGGGTGCGTTGGTCGGTGCTGCTTCG
>CAJOQZ010000231.1 GCA_905236585.1 uncultured Lachnospiraceae bacterium | reverse complement strand
GTCCTGCAAACCGCCGTGTCCGTAATAAATGGTGCGAAGATCCGAACGAGCCGTTTCAGGATAAGCGTCCTCAAAAGAGGGAAGGTCGACGCCTGTTTCCGCGGAAAAAGAATCGAACGCCGAAAGGAAACGCTCCGCGAAATGGGACTGCTGATTGCGTGCGCCCTGTTCGTCGAAGAGCCATTCGCGGAACTGCTCCATGCTTGGCGTATCGGGATGAGACCCCATAGCGTTCGCAAGTTCCGCCATATGACCGCCCTCTGCGATCTGCGAAAACAGAATTTCGGTCAACTGCTCGGCGGTTTCGGATGCGGCGGAAAGCGTCCGGTTGCCGGAACGGTAGCGGCTGATTAAGGAAGAGTCGATATGCATCCGTTTACTTAACTGGCGGTTGTTAAGATCCGTAAAAGATAAAGCGAGGTTCAGCCGCTCGCGAAAACCGGAAGGAGCCGGTTTTTCGTTTGCCGCTTCGTCGTCCCCCTCGTTAAAAAGCCAATCGGAAAGAAGCCGCCGCGCCTCTTCGGGGGTGGTGATATCAGGTCGTCCCAAAAGCAGCGCAATCTCCTCCAAACGGTTATGCGTATCGGCGTACGAAAGGATGCCGTTGATGAGTTTGTGGATGGTTTTGGTATTGGTCGAGCGGATGTTCCTTTTTTTCAAATGGCTGATATTGGTCCGGTCGAAGCCGGAGTAATTGGCAAATTCCGATTGGGTGATCTCGAGTTTGGATAGGACAAGATCGATTTTTTCTGAAAACATAGCGGCTGTGCGTCCTTTTTTTGAAGCGTTTATAGTTGTTCTTCCGACAGGCGGATTTTTTCCCGATAGGATTTATAGAAGGCAAGCACGTCGCCGGTGTGCTCGCGGATATAGTCGTAGTCCTTATCTTTTGCGGCAAGTTCCAATGCGCGGGCGCGGTTCGACAGTTCCTCCGCCCCCATGATCTTGGCGGAACTTTTTAATGCGTGTACCTTGGTCTGGTAGTCCGGCCAGTTGGCTTTCTCATAATGGGTGCGGATTTCCTCGGATTTCTCGTCCAAGGTGTCGACGAAAAGGTGCAAAAGCCTCCGGTACATCCCCATTGAACCGGCATATTCAATGCCTTCCCGTACATTCAAGTATCCGTTTTCTTCCAAGGCGGCAAGATCCGGCTCCATGTCGACCGGCGCAGCAGCGCTTTGATCCGTTTCTTTTACCTTTTCCGGCGGCAGATATTTTCGAAGCGTCAACTCTAAGCGGCTTCCGTTGACCGGCTTTACAAGGTAGTCGTCGAATCCGGCGGCAAGGTAGTCGTCTTTTGCCCCTGCTACCGCATTTGCGGTCAATACCACGCAGGGCTTTGCGCTGTTCGGATTATAGCGGTTCGCCCGAAGTTTTTCGATCATTTCCATCCCGTCCATTACCGGCATCCGATGATCGATCATTAGAATGTCGTATTCCTTTTTCTCCGTCATGGACAGCGCCTGTTTGCCGTCTGCGGCGGTATCAATGGAAAGCCCGGTATTCTGCAGCAGCCCTTTGACAACCATGAGGTTCATTTCCGTATCGTCTACTAAAAGCAGTTTTGCGTCCGGCGCGAAAAAAGCGCTGTGGTAGACGGTAGGCTTCTCGGCCTGTTCTTCGGCGGCAAGCGAAACGGCGCCCAGGGGTTCCCAGTTAAGGACTTTCTGCCGGATTGAAAATGAGAAGACGCTGCCTTTGCCGTATTCGCTTTCCACATCAAGGCCGCTGTCCATCATGGCAAGAAGCCTCAAGACGATATTCATGCCGAGTCCGGTTCCTTCGATGGTTTTGTTGCGGATCTCGTCAACGCGTTCGAAAGGATGGAAGATTTTTGCTATGTCCGCCTCTTTGATGCCGATGCCGGTGTCTTTTACCGCAACATGGAGGTCGATGTGCTCCGCGTCCGCTTTCTGATAATTCACCTGCAAAATTACATGACCTTCACGGGTATATTTGACCGCGTTGGTCAGCAGATTGGTAATGACCTGGGATATCCGAACGGAATCTCCATAGAGCGCGTGGGGAATGGTTTCGTTTATGTCCGTGACAAAAGAAAGACCTTTTTGTGCGGCGCGGGAACTGATCAGACCGGCGATATCCCCTAATGTCATTGCAAGGTCGTATTCGTCATTTACCAGTTCCATTTTTCCGGCTTCAATTCTGGAAAAATCAAGGATGTCGTTGACCTGGGACAGAAGCGCCTTGCCCGCCCGCTGAATGTTGAAGGCGTATTTACGCTGGAGGGGGTCGGTGATCTCGCGCAGCAGCAGTTCATTCATGCCGAGGATCGCGTTGATGGGGGTGCGGATCTCGTGGGACATATTGGCGTGAAAATCGCTTTTTGCCTTGCTGGCATCCTCCGCGGCTGCCTTCGCCGTCAGAAGCTGTACGTTGGCAACGGTCAGTTCCCGTGTTTTCATCTGCACCATCTGTTCGAGTTTCTCGTTTTCCTGTTCGCGCAGTTCTCCGACATAGAGCAGGTAACTCATGATGAGATTTGCCATGAGGACGATGACGATATAGGACGCGTCCGTCCCGTGGATTGCACCGGTAAGGGCAAGCAGTACTGCCGCCGTGATGATGGCAAGGCTTACGATGATGGTTCTTCGGATCGTCTTCTCGTTGTGTTCGCGTTTTAGAAATTCAAATTCATAGCCTTTTTCGGTCTGGATCGTTACGCCTGCCGCCATCAGCACGACAAGGAGCAGATAAACAATGTCCAAAAAAATTCTGTCCGGTTCCCTGCTGATGGCGAGGACGAACAGATACCGGATGTCCAAGAGTTCGTAGAAGAACATGGCGCCGGTGATGAGAAGCGTTTCCCGGAACATCTGCGCTTTTCCTATGATAAAGAACGTCTGCAGACACATGACAGCGACGTAGACGCCGAAAAACATGATGATGAGAAAGGCGAGCTGCGTGTAGTCCCTGATGCCTCCGACCGCGATCAGAAACGCCCGGCAGAATGCGATCATGCCGATCATGGAAAAACAAAATGAATTGGTGTAGACATATGACAGGTCGCGGCTTCTGCCGGAAAGTTTCTTATGGAAAAAGATCGTCTCATTGATGGCGAAAAAAACGCTCGGCAGAACATAGATGAGGCGGATCAAGGGCGTATATGGAGCCGTGTGCAAAAGCCAGCGGTTGATAAAACGCGCAGACTCCGCCGCGATGAGGCACAGAAAGCCAAGACCGATGTAAAAGGTAGATGCCTTGTGCGGGCCTAAGCGTCGAAGATTGGAACACAGCAGTAAAAACGCCAGCAGGATCGTCGCGGGATGAAGAAACTCCATCAGTTCATATTCCCCTACGCTGGCGGCGGAGGCTGTGATACATAAGCCTGCGATCATTGCGGCAAAGAGCGTTTTCTTCCGAACGGACATGATAGGCTCCCCCTTTGTTGCCATTCCCCCATACCGTTTTTTCATAAAAAACAGAACACGAATATCATAGCACTCTTAGCATCTGTCCGCAACAGGCATAAACATTATCGTTTGAGAACAAACAAATCTTAAGTGTTCGACGGCAAGACTGACCCTCATCCTCACGCTTAAGATTGTTTGATCTAATTTAGTATAATTTTGACTTAAATTTTCTCTCAAGTATGTCGATATAATGACTGTGATATTGTTTTTCGCAGTCAGGAGGGCAGTTGACATGACGAAAACGGGTAAAAGGATTGGTGTGTTTTTTTTGAGCATTGCAATGGCGCTTGCGACCGTGGCGGCGTTTGTCCCGGTGCAGACCGTACTGGCGGATACAGCCGGAACGAACACGGTGACATCGGCGGAAGTAACTGTGAAGGACGCGTCCGGCGATCGGACAAAAGAGATTAAAACGCTTTCGGACGCCATCAAGGGAACGGTCATAGGGGTATATGAACTGACGAAGAATGACGGGGTGGAAAAAGGCTCCGACGGATTATATTCGGCGACCATCAGCGGACTTTCCGTAGCGGCGGGCGATCCGGTTGTCGCTTTGCATTATGCGGATTCGAAGTGGTCACCGGTTACGGTATCAGCGGTAGCGGCGGGCAGCGTAACGATCAAAACAGATAGTTTTTCTCCGTTTGCTTTTATCAAATCCAAGGTAGATCCTGCGGTGTTCGGCGCTTGGACGAAAAAAGGCGGATTTGACGCGAAAATCGTCAATTCCGTAACCAAGACCGTAATCGGGAATGCGCAGGACGGACTCGACGCCGGAAAAATAATAATGACCGGAGCAAGCGGCGCAAAGATTTCCGTCGTTGCAGGGGATGACAAAGAGAACATTGAGGAGAACGGCATTACCCCGGCGGTAAAGGAATTTGTCAAGAATTATATTAAACTGGTGAATGGCGAAGACGTAAAAGGAAAAGGAACGTCGGCGGATATTGCCGGAATTTATTACTTTACGCTCAAGGCGGACGAACCGGGCGACATTACGTTCAAACTCCAGGAGGAGGCGTTGGAAGGAATGGGGGACGACGGCTACTGCATCGTGCTCCATTACACCGGCAAAACGGAAGACGAGGACGGCATTACGGCGCAGTATGTAAAGGTCACCTCCGCCGGGAAATTGACGGCGCATTTCAACAGTTATTCGCCGGTTGCGATCATCGTTACGACGCTTTCCAGTGCACAGACGCTTGTAAATACATATAACCACGCGATCGGGAGCGACGAGATCGGATTGACGCCTGCGGCGGAGGTTACGCAGCCGACGACGACGGTTGTGACTCCCGAAACAACGGTAACGGTTCCCGAAGCGACGGAGACGCCTGCGGTGGAGTATTATTCGGCGTATACCGGGGGCGGACACAGCATTGTGGATGCGCTTAAGGCGGTAGGCGAGTCGAATACGTCGAAAAGTTTTCGTGCGCAGATTGCGGCGGCTAACGACATCACCGGCTATTCCGGCACGGCGGCGCAGAATATCGCGATGCTGCAACTGTTAAAAAGCGGGCAGTTGAAAAAGCCGTAAAGGAACCTTGCTCATATCGCGGATGCGTGGGAAGGCAGGTTGAGATGATAGTTAGTTCGGCAGCAGTTCCGAAGGAGAGGGTGAGACATGGAAAGCGAAAAGAAAAACATCGAACCGATTGGGATTATCGGTGCGATGGAAGAAGAGGTCAAAAGTCTGAAGGCGGCGATGCGTATCGACGAGACGGTGTCGGTTGCGGGGATGGAGTTCTGCCGCGGCACGCTGCATGAGCGGGCGGTTGTCGTGGTGCAGTGCGGGATCGGAAAAGTACATGCCGCGTTATGTACACATTCGCTGATTCATTTATTCGACGCGAAAACGATCATCAATACCGGCGTGGCGGGCTCTTTGGATGCGTCCATCAACATCGGAGACATCGTTATTTCCACGGACGCGGTGCAGCATGATTTTGATATTACGCAGTTGGGTTTCCAAAAGGGCGAGATTCCTTATACCGGAAAGTACGCGTTTCCGGCGTCAGAGGTTTTGCGGAAAGCCGCGGCAAAAGCGGCGGCGGAAGCGGCGCCGGAGGCGGGCGTGTTCGAGGGACGGATATGCTCCGGGGATCAGTTCATTGCCTCCCATGAGAAAAAAGAGCAGATCGTTTCGGATTTTTCCGGGATGTGCACGGAAATGGAGGGCGCAGCAATCGCCCAGACCTGTTATATCAGCGGCGTTCCCTTCGTCATCATCCGGGCGATTTCGGATAAGGCGGACGACTCGGAGGAAATCTCCTTTGCGGAATTTCAGGCAATGGCGGCATCCCGGTGCGCGTCAATCGTACAGCGGCTGGTGGAGATGATCTAAAGGGAGGCGCGTGGCATTTGCACCTTATTCAAAAAGGTGCAAATGCACGTCAAATGATGCGGGGTGTTTTTTCAGAATCTTCCCGTCAAGCCGCGGAAAAAGGTTATAACGCCTATCAATATACCTAATGAGCCAAGGGAGATCATAACGATAGGACCTGTCTTGGATGCAGCAATGATATTAGTTGGATCATCCGGATCATAATAAATTTCAATTTTCTTCTCCTCCTGCATGGAGGCACTGTATTCTCCCAAAGAAGTTTCATATTCCTTGCCGTCCGCATTAAATTTAACGGTGACGTCATAATCGTAATCATCATTGGCAGGATCGTAAGTTTCTTCGATATGAGTGATCACACCTGTTGCTTTCGTATATACAGCACGATTTCTTACGTTTGTGATTCCCATAAAGATCGAGAAACACCCCGCCGCGAAAAAGAGGATCGGCATCACAAATCTCATAAAAACATTGTTCATTTTATGTACCTCCATTTACTGTTAATCCGTAAATTATACTCATTAACGAAATTGTATTCTCTTAATGAGTATAACATATTGATGTTCTTAGTATATAACCGCTTGTATTTTTTTACAACCTTTTACAACTTCTGATTTCTGTTACAACCTTTTACAATTCTTTACAACTTCTGATTCGTTTTACAACTTTTTTGATTCCGCAAAGGTTGAAAAATTAGAATTGTGAAAAAGTTGACGTTGACAATTTGCGTCACCGTATGGAAAAAATATATTATAGTGATAAAATGGATAATATCGTAACAGTTTGGACGCTTGAAAAGTTACATCAGTATTACGGGAACAAGGATTCTTCCAAATACCTGTTTTTCATTGCGGGCGTATTATTATTGGTTTCGATTATTTGCATCATTTTATAGGAACGGAGAAAAGGATATGAAGGAGAAAAATTCTTTTACCAAGGCGTTTTTGGATACGCTGAAGCATCCGGTAAGACTTCTGCCGACGATTATCATCTCGATTTTTTGGCTGATCGTATCGCTGCTTTCGGCATTCCGGTTGCAGATTCCGGGGCTTAAGGTCTTAGCGACGCTGACCTATGCCAACGCGGGGCTGTACGGCGGAGTGCCCGGTGCAATCGGCGGCATCTTCGGAAAAGCGTTTGTGGCGACCTTTGTCAATATGGTTGTCGTAAGCGCGGTGCAGGGGCAGAATCCGTTCGGACATATGTTCGGCGGCATCCGAAAGGCATTCGGCAAATCGGCGCTTAACGGCGCGCAGGCGGGCGCGGCGGTCGTGTGCGGCGTCGGATCGGGAATGCTTCTGTATACGCTGTTTAATTTTACGGCGACGCCGACGAACTGCGCGGTTGCGGTTGTGGGTGCGTTGGCGGCGCTTCGTGCAGCGGGGGCGGCAAAAGGAATCATATTCTCGCTCTTATTTCTGTTGGCGAACAAACTAACCGGCGGGCGGGCGCCGTCACGGGTCATGGTAAGCCGCCTTTTGACCGGCATGTCGATCGGCTTTGCGATTACGCTTCCGATGACGCTGATCCGTCCATGGCGGATTTTGTTCATGTTTTTAATCGGCGGCATCTTCTTTTTGATCGGACTTATTGTTCTGCTTTTGGGAAGCACCATGACAAAGCGCGTGGTCGCGGCGGTCTTTGCGGCGGCGCTCTTTTCTACTGCGCTTCTGCCGGGGTATGCGGTTACGGTGTACGCGGAAGAGGATGAAGATGACGACTATGTTGACGAGGAAACACAGCAGGTTCTCGACGATATGTATGAAGACATGACCGGTGAGCGTTGGGATGCGGATAAGCATGTATACTACAACGTGAAAACGGGCATCGTGACAAGAGATTTTTCAGGCGGCAAATATCCGCCGGGTACGAATATTTATACGGGAGCACGCCCGGGCGGCTCGGGCAGCGATTCGGACAGTGACGGCGGCTCCGGCGGAGGCGGCGGAAGCAGTTCGAACAGCAATACGGATGCGGACGAACCGAACGCATCAGAGAACAATAATAATGATACGGATGCGGCTCCGCCGGTGACAACTACGCAGCCGTCGAGTGACGACGGCAGTAATCAGAATGATAATTCGAACCAGAATACCCAGCCGGCGGAAAGCGCGCCGCAGGAAAGCACGCCGCAGGAAAGCACGCCGCAAGAAAGCACACCGGCGGATACCGGGTCTTCTTCGGGCGGCTCGCAGAGCGGCGATGCCGGGTCTTCTTCGGGCGGCTCGCAGAGCAGCTCTTCGAATGATAGTGTCGGCGAATCGGATGCAGACGACAGTCAGCAGCCGGAGGACGATGTGGAAATGATCGACATCTCGGAAGCCGGCGGGAATCCATACGAAGACGATAACTACTATGATGAGAACGGCAACGTTGTTGAAGACCTTTCCTACTTTTTCCAAGATGAAGAGGAGAAGGGATCGACCGGCGGCGTCAACAAAGACGAGGCGGATATGCCGGAATCCGAAGGCACTGCTGCGGCGCTTGCAACCGGCGTAGCGGTAGCGGAAACCGCGGGCGGCGTAGCGGCGAGTGCGGCAGGTGCGGCGGCGGCAGCGGCAGCGGGAGAAACCGCAGCGGAAGCAGGGGCGAATGCGCTGACAGGGGCGCTTGCAGAGACGCAGAAATATATCCTTCCAGACAAATGGGACATAGGGGATGAGGGAGATATTTCCTTTACCGATCCTGCAACCGGGGAGCAGATGACGTATTATAATACCGGGGAGACGGATGAAAACGGCAACCCGGTTTGGCGGAGCGGCGAGAGTTACAGCCCTTATAATCTCGAGGATATATACAGCAATTACATAAGCAGGGAAGAGAATGCAGAGGAATTAGCAAAGGATTATAAAATCGCACAGGAGAACCGCAAGGCGCTTCATGATGAGTTTGAAAGCGGCGAGAAATCATGGCTTACGAAGGAACTTGAAGCGGAAAAGCACGCCGAGGAAGAAGAGGACAGGCGGCTGGAAGCGTGGCAGGAACAAAAAGCGCGCATGATGAATAAGCGCAACGTAACGAATGAGAAAGACTTCAAAAAAGCGGTAACAAAAGAAAGGCTGGATGAATACAAAAAACAGCAGAACTACGTTGCGGCGGAAAATCTGGCAGATATGGGATATCAGGGGGCGCAGACAGTCCGCAACACAGCGACGATCGTAATTGAAACGGCGGCGGATTATGAACCGGGTCCGTACGGACCGCTGAAAGGACTCCGTGATGCTTACGCAGCCGGGAGGAATACGGCGGAAAACATCGGTCATGTTATGGCGGGGTCGAAGACGGGGAAGGAAGCGCTTGCGGATTCCGTGATTGACAGCGGCGCGGATTTTGCAAAATATCATGTGTCGGATGCAGCGGAGTACACCGGGTTAAAATCGCACTCCGGCAAGATCAAGGTGGCGGCGTATACCGGGATTGACGGATATCGCGCAAAGTTAAAAGGCATGGCAAGAGGGCTGTCGGAAAAAGAGATTGATAAACAGGTTGCGGAAGCGTCAAAGAAAGGAGCCGCTGAGGCATTGATCGAAAACGGCTGTGATCTCGCAACGGGCGGAGGCGGCACAAGCACGCTGTGTTCAGGATTGTTGAAATGGAAATTTGTCAATCCGAACGAGGATTAGGCGGAACGCATTAGAAAACTGTAGTCGTGATCGCCCGTGAAAAAGGCATATAAAAACGGAGGAGAGAGGATATGAAATATTTTCATACGCTGACAGAGGCAATAAGCGAAGCGTCGTTGATGACGGACGGTTGGATTGTTATGGCGGATGGATCGCCGGTGGATGTAGGAGAGGCAATGCAGCGGGCGAAGGAGTTTGATGCGGAGCGTCAGAATTTGTATGAATCGGACCCGGAAGAGAGGGAAAAACTCGATGAGGTGGTTTATGCCGTGACGCAGGAAGGCGCCGTAGGGCTGTTCTACAAGTATGAATACGCGCTGCAGTGGTCTTTGATTCCGGTAAATGCGCAAGTGGAGGTTCCGGCAGATTTGGACGTAAATAATCTGGACGAAATCGACATATCCAGCGAACTTCCCGACATCGCCGCGCCGGAGGAAGAAGAGGAAGAAATGCGGTTGGATATGTCGTCCTTTGCGCCGGAGGAAGCGGGGGCGCCCCGGCAGCGGTTTTGTATGAACTGCGGGAAGCCGCTTGCCGATGGACAGGCGTTTTGCATGTATTGCGGGAGCAAGGCAAGCGTGTGAAACGAAAGTCGCCGATATCGTGCACCGCGAATAAAAAACTGATGAAATATCGCGTTGCCATTTGCCATACGGCGGATAATCAAGTATGATAGAAAAAGAGTGATATTAGTTCAAGGCATAAATCAAGGAAGGTGAGATTATGGCATTTTGCAGATATTGTGGAGCACAGATCCCGGACGATGTGCCGTTTTGCGGAAGTTGCGGAAAAAGTACAAAATTGCCCGAAGCGGATAATAAGAAAACTCCGTTGATGAGCCCGGCAGGGCATACAAGCGCCCCCAAAAACGAACCGGCAAAGGACGCACGGACGGCGCCGCCGTATGCCGGACAACAGAATCAGGCGAATCGTCAGGCTCCGCCCTCGCCTCCAGCGGGCGGGGCAAAGATGCCGCCGGAACGAAAAAGCATGACGGGGCTGATTGTCCTTTTTGCGGTGCTTGCCGTGTTTGTCGTCGCGCTGGCGGCGGGGCTTATCATTATGAAAACGGGCGTGTTGGACAAACTGTCTGACAAAGTCGACGTATCGGACTGCTATTCGGTGAAGGTGAGCGGATTTTCTCCGTATGCGACGGCTGCGGTTAAGGTTGATAATGATCAGATATATGAAATTACCGGCGTTCCCTATTCCGAACTGAAGCCGTATATTCAGGTGTCGATCGACAAGAGTTCGGGGATAGCGAACGGGGACTCCGTGACGCTGCATTTTGATTTTGCCAATGACAAGTTAAAAGACGACTATGGGCTTAAACTATCAGGCAAAGATCAGAAATTTGGCGTGAACGGGCTGAAAGAAACGACCGTTGATATTGCAAGCCTTACGGAGTCGGATTTTTCCGAAGCAGAAAAAACGGTAAAGGAACTTGTTAGTTTTGACGTCGGCAATCAGAATGAATTGATTCCGGGCGGCACGTTAAAAGACCTCGACTATGAGGGATGCGTCCTTTTGGTTCCGAAAAGCGGATTGGGCGACAACCTCTTGGTTGCGATATATGAAGCAAAGGCAGCCTATCCGTACGGCAACGAGCAAACCACGGACAACTATGATCTGTCGCGGACGACGGAGCAGGAGATTACCTATTATACGGGGATCGTTTTGTCCGGCGTTACGCAGAAGAGCGGAAAACTATCCTACAATTCGATTGATACCGCGCTTGTTGCGCCGGATGCAACGGTAACGGTGGACGGCGGATACAACTATCGCGATCAGGGTCGGTTGTACTATGGATTTGTCGGATTTAAGACGGAAAAAGAAATCATTAGCGCGATCAAGAAAATCTACGGCAACTACAGTGAGGCAGACACATTATAATGAATAAAGAAGTTTCCGGAAATATCGTTTTGATCGGGATGCCGACGTCCGGCAAAAGTACGGCGGGGGTTATTCTGGCAAAAATCTTAGGATTGGATTTTGTCGATACCGACCTGCTTTTGCAAAAGAGGACAGGGAAAAAATTAAAGGACATCCTGTCGGAAGACGGGCTGGAGACTTTTCTTAAAACAGAGGAGGAAGTCTGCCGGTCGCTTGCGGTATCGGACGCAGTTGTCGCCACCGGCGGGAGCGTCGTATACGGTGCGGGCGCGATGGAGCATTTGAAGCGCATCGGAACGGTCGTGTACCTTAAGATAGATTTTGCAACGTTAAAAGAGCGGCTGCATAATGCAAGACAGCGTGGCGTCGTTTTGAAAGAAGGGCAGTCGATTGAAGATCTGTTCTGGGAGCGGACGGCGCTGTATGAGAGGTATGCGGATATCATAATCGCAGAAAACGGACAGGGGATCGAGGAGACGGTGGAAAAGATTGCGGAGTCTGTGGGTCGGAGGCAGGAGCCGTGAACAGGCGATGGATGCTAAAAATTATAATATTGGCACTGACGGTGTTGCAGTGCCTTTTTATTTTTTCCATGTCGGCGGCACCGGCGGATGTATCGCAGGACATGAGCGGGTCGATTACCTACCGCGTCGCGGATTTGATCGTGCGGAATTTGGAACACATGGACGCGGCGGCAAGGCAGCAGATGATCGAACAGATCGATCATTTCATTCGGAAGACGGCGCATTTTACAGAATATGCGTTGTTAGGCGGACTGCTTATGCTGGATATGAAAATCGTATTAGAAAAAGCATCCGCAGCGTTTGCTGGATTAGCATGGATGCTCGGTACGCTTTTCGCAGCATCGGACGAGTGGCATCAGACGTTTGTGGAAGGACGCAGCGGACAGGTGACGGATGTCATATTGGATAGTCTGGGGGTTGCTGCCGGGGTACTGATTGTGTGTATTATAGCAAGAACTGCAAACCGGAGGAAAGTCTCTCACGGGTGAGACAACACCCTTTGAGAGGCTTTCCTCCGGTTTTTACGTATCGGGACGGCTAAGGAACTGATACGGAATATACATTTCGACTTGTCTTTCCGGTCACGTGTTTCCTTTGTAAATCATAGCGAAGTAACGGCGTTAAAATGAAAACCTCAAACCAGCGAATCCAAAGAATTATCTCTCAAAGGACGTTGTTTCGCCCGTGAGAGATAATTTTTAGGGGCTAAACGGAGAAAATACCATCACACCAGAGAACACACGAATGCTCTCTCAAAGGGCGTTGATCTCTGCCCGTGAGAGATAATTTTTAGGGGCTTTACGGCGGAATATCATCACACCAGAGAACACACGAATGCTCTCTCAAAGGACGTTGTTCCGTCCGTGAGAGAGTATTTGTGTGTGAACGGCAAAAAAAATTTATTTTTTCCCCCAGAACCCCAAAAATAAACTCGAACCCATCGAATAAATATAGTGACAGGGAAAACAACCATCCCAAAACACAAACCAAAAACCGAAAGGAGAAATACCATGAACAGAAACAGAAACTTAAAGCAGCGGATCACAGCCAAAGGGGCAGCAATCATGATGTCGGGATTGCTCTTAGCGGGAGGGGCGCTTACGACATATGGCGTATTCACATCCTATGCAGCACCGACGGCACAGACGCAGGGTGCGGCACCGAGTTTCGGGAACAATACGAACGCACAGCAGAATAACGGCTTCCCCGGACAGAGGGGCGGACAGCAAAACGGCGGACAACCGGGACAGATGGATAACGGAGCGCCGGAGCAGTTTAGCGGTCAGACAAATAACGGAATGCCGGGACAAAATGAGGGATTCCAGAACGGTTTCGGCGGTGAAATGGGACAAAGAAACGATTCCCTTTCCGCGTACATGGACCGCGCCATCCAACTGGGCATTATCGAACCGCCGGAAATGGACGGGCAGATGCCGGAGATGGACGGACAGGAACCGCCGGAAATGAACGGCGAGCAGCCGGAAATGAACGGGCAGCAGCCGCCGGAAATGAACGGGCAGATGCCGGAGATGAACGGACAGCAGCCGCCGGAAATGAATGGGCAGATGCCGGAGATGAACGGACAGCAGCCGCCGCAGATGAATGGACAGCCGGCCGAAATGAATGGTGAAATGCCGGAAATGGACGGACAGGAACCGCCGGAAATGAACGGTGAAATGCCGCAGATGGATTGTCCGTTTTCCGTCGGTGAAATAATTAAGGTGGCAACCGTGCTCCATAATGTGTATAATGGTGGTGACGTGGATGACTATAGCGGTTCGGATGTTGAAACCTGCATGGCGTATGCAATAACCAATGGGCTGATTGATGCGTCTTATGAGGATCTGTCGGCGAATATCTCTTCGACGGATGCGCTCGCGATACTTAACGCGGCAGTACCGGAGGATGAGTTGGACAGCATCTGTGAACTGGAAGACCGAGGCGACGGCGACCGACCGGAAATGAACGGACAGCAGCCGCCCGAGATGAACGGCGAGCAGCCGGAAATGGACGGACAGGAGCCGCCGGAACTTCCGGAGCAGAGCGAAGAAGCCGCAGAGACGGACGGACAACAGCCGCCGGAAATACCGCAGATGAACGGACAGAATGCGCCACAGCAGTTTGGGCAGCAGTCCCGGCAGTCTTTCGGATTTAATAATGCGCAGTCCGCGTCGGGCAGCAATTTCACCGGTTCTTTTGCGAACGCGCCGACACAGCAGAATTTCGGCATGAGCGGCAGCGGTTCATTCGTGGGGAACGGTGGGAATAATTCCTTTAGCATGAACGGAAGCGGAAATGGACAAAATCAGTCGGGAGGCTTTGGCGGTCAAGGCGGACGCCCGCAAGGCAGATAAATTTATCGAGGCGCACAAGGGATATATCATCTCTTGTGCGTATCACGCCTTAAATCGCTACATTACGGAGTCGGATGACGCATATGCGATTTCCCTTGGCGCGTTTCATGAAGCGATCCGAACCTATGACGGCGAGAAGGGAGAGTTTTTGCCCTTTGCGGGACTTATTATCAAACGCAGGCTTTATGATGATCTGAGGAAGCAAAAGGACGAGGTCGTCATTGAACCGGAGACGTTCGAAGGGGCGAAACGATACGAAGAAAGTTCTTCCTTTGACAAGCAGACGTCGGCAAAAATAAATGAATTATCCGCGGATGAAGCGGCGCGGACGGACGAAAGAGTAGCCGTCCGGGAGGAGATTATGGAGGCGCAGGAGGTGCTGTCAAAATACGGATTTTCGTTTTTTGATCTGACCGACTGCTCGCCGAAGTCCGTAAAGACGCGCGAAAGTTGCAAAAATGCTATCATCTGCGTTCTTCGCCCGGGCGAGATCTATGAGAAAATGAAAAAGACGAAGCAGCTGCCGATTAAGGAACTGGCAGAGGCAAGCGGCATCCCCAAAAAGAAGATCGAGCGGCATCGGAAATACATCATGGCGGTTGCGGAACTTTTGACAGGAGATTTTCCGCACCTGCATGAATACCTGAAAGATATCAGGGAGGAATTGACATAACATGAGAGCGGTTGTTCTTGAGAAGAAAAATGGAATAGCGGCGGTTTTGAAAGAGGATGGAACGTTTGCGACATTCAAAGGGAACTGCGAGGTCGGCGACGAGGTAGAGATTTCGGATGCGCCCCAGTTTACGTTGTTATCCAAAGGCGCGGTCGGCACAAAGGTACGCCGGTATGGTCTTGCGGCGGCGGCAGCGCTTGCGCTCTTTGTCGGTGTCGGTTCCTACAATTATGTATATGCATCGCCGGTTACGTATGTGTCCATGGATGTCAATCCGTCTGTGGAATTTGCGCTGAACCGGAGGGATGAGGCGATATCGGTGGAGGCGTTGAACGAGGACGCCGAGGGCATCGTCGATGTTTACCGCGAGAGGGAGCCGGGGCGCATTCCGGTCGATGAGGCGGTACGAATGATGACGGAAATCTTATACGAAGGGGAATATCTCGGAACGGACGCGCATAATGACGTTTCGCTGAATGTTGCTTCGGATAATGAAAAAACAAAGGAGCGGCTGTCCGAATCGACGCAGCGGGCAATAGAAGAGGTGAAGATGGCGCATAAGGATACGGTTCCGGTTCATATGTCGACCGCTACCGGCGAGGAGCGCGACCTGGCAAGAAAAGAGGGCGTCAGCGCCGGAGAATATATAAGGCGGCAGATGCGAGAAGATGATGCCGACGGTCTGACGGCGCCTCCGTCGGATGAGGATGACGGCAGCAGAATGATGCCGCCGGAAGAGAGCGAGAGCCGGGATGGCATGCCGAACGCCGCAGGCGGGCAGGAAAGACCGGCGCCGCCGGACGGCGCACAGGAAGGCAATTCGTCCCGGGATGAAAATGCTCCGGTACAGGATGCGCCGCCTCCGGCGCAAAATGATAACAGGGATTTCGATGGCGAGATGACGCCGCCGCAAAATGACTCCATAAATGCACCGGAAAACGGTGCACCCAATGAGGAACTTGATGCTGCGGAAAATGAAAGCCAAGCTGCGGGTGGTTTAGGCGACGGCTCTTTTCCGCCTCCGCCGGAAGAAATGCCCGGCGACGGAGCGGGTCATGGGGAGGACTCTTTTAACGGCGGCTCAGGTGACGCTCCGGGCGGCTCTATGCCTCCGCCACGGTAAGATGCCGTTTGGTAAGGCATTTTTGCCGTCGAACACGTAGAAGTTGTTGTATCGGCTTTTTTCGGAAAAAACTTATAGGGAAATCGAAAAAATATACTGACAAATGAAAAGAAATATGCTATACTCTAGTCACTAATTAGCACCTCATACACGTTTCTATTGCAAAGGAGGGTGATAGAACATGAGTATTTCCCATATTAACAGTACAAACTTAGCAAATTCCTATCGGAATATGTCTACCGGCAGACGGATCAATTCGGCGGCAGATGACGCGGCGGGGCTTGCGATTTCCGAGAAGATGGATTCCCAGCAGAGGACGCAGAACGCTGGCGCGAACAACGTTGCTTCGGCGCAGGATGCTTCCCGTATCGCGGATGGCGCATTAGGCAACATTACCGACACGCTGCAGCGGATGCGTGAGTTGGGCGTACAGGCGCAGAACGGGCTGCTTTCCCAGAGCGACCGCGACGCGATTCAGGCAGAGGTTAACCAGTTGGCGCAGGGAATCGGTGATATCGCGAACAATACGAACTACAACACGCAGAATCTTTTAGACGGCAGCAATTCCTCATTCCAGATTTCTATGGGTGAAGGCGATACGTCGTTGACGACGGGCAATGCGACGCTTTCCGCACTCGGTTTGGGGTCGGCGGGCAGTTTGGATGTAAGCAGTTCGAATTTCCTTGACAACATTGACAATGCGTTGAACAGCATCAACGATACAAGGACGTCCGGTGGTGCGCAGTACAACGGATTCGAGCATGCATACAGCAACCTGACAAGCGGTCGTGTGAATACGGTTGCAAGTTACAGCCGCAAGAGAGATCAGGATATGGGCGAAGGCATGACCGAGTTGAAGAAGAATCAGGCGCTCCAGCAATATCAGCTGCAGATGCAGCGGAAGAAGATGGAGAACAAGCAGAACAGCACGCGGGCATTGTTCTCGTAAATTTGGTTGACATTGGGCTTCATTATAAGGTAAGATGACATGCAGATTGTAAAAGCGGTCTGCATGTTATTTTTGTGGAAAAAACGGATATTCAGAAAGGCAAATTTCTGTCATGAAAAAAATCTTTGTAAAATTTATTGCGCTTGCCGCCGCGGTTATGCTTGCGATTGCGCCGGTGCTGCCGGTAAGTGCGGAAGTGGATCGGACGGGTCTTGAGGTAGGACAAACGTCAGTTCTGTACGACTCGAGCATCGGCATGCCGACGTCAGAGGCGAATGCAATCGCGCAGACGTCGGACGGATTTATCTGGATCGGTAGTTACAGCGGTCTGATCCGCTATGACGGCTCGACATTTGACCGGTATGACCCATCGCTGGGGATTGCCTCCGTCGTCAGTCTGTTTGTGGACTCAAAGGATCGCCTTTGGGTCGGAACGAACGACAGCGGCGTTGCTTTGGTAAAAGGCAACGATATTACGAAGTTCGCGAGAGCGGAGGGCGTGCCGTCGTCATCCATCCGGGCAATCGGCGAGGATGCGGCGGGCAACATTTTGTTTGCCACGACGCAGGGCATGGTTTACTATGACGGCGAAAAGGTTTGCACTTACGAGGATTCGCGGATTTCCACGGAGTATATCTGTGAATTGGAATTGGATTCGAGAGGGATCATCTATGGAGAGACGTATGACGGCAATTTCTTTTCCATAGAGGGGACCGAAGTGCGGGATTACTATGTGGATGACGATCTGGACTTAGGCGCGGTATCGTGCATCACGGTTGATCCGGAACGCGAAGGCTGGGTTTATCTCGGGACGGAAGGCAGCAAGATCATTCATGCGGATATGGACGGCGGGATGACGGATTATGAGTTCATTGAGACGCCGGAGCAGGAGCATATCAAAAGCATGGAGGTTGTAGGCAGTGAACTGTGGATTTGTGCGGACAACGGGATCGCGCATATTGACGCGAACGGCAACTACATGAAACTTTCCCAAGTGGATATGGATGATTCCGTTGATAAGATGATGGTGGACTATGAGGGGAATCTGTGGTTTGCTTCGTCGCGGCAGGGGATCATGAAGATCACAACCAGCGTTTTCGCAAATGTTACCCGCGTCGCCGGTGTCTATGACAGAGTATGCAATTCGACGCTTGCCTATAACGGCGACTTATATATTGGAACGGATACAGGGCTGATTGTTCTGGATGAAAATCGTCAGATTAAGGAAACGGAGATTTCGACGCTGCTTTCCGAGGCGAGGGTGCGCTGCCTGAAGGCGGATTCGAAAGGGAACCTTTGGGCGTCGACGTTTTCCGATCACGGGCTGGTACGGCTCGGTGCGGATGGGACGATCCGGGAATATAACAGCGACACCGGGGAACTTCCGTCGAACAGGGTGCGGCTTACCGCGGAGCGGGCGAACGGAGACGTTGTCGTGTCGGCGAGCGGCGGCGTAACGGTGCTGCGGGATGATGAAGTGCATGCGTTTTTCGGTGAAGAAGAGGGACTGAAGAATACCGAGATTTTAACGATGGCGGAGGATTCTGCCGGCAATTTCTATATGGGGAGCGACGGCGACGGTCTGTATATTGTGGATGCGGATGAGAAAATGACAAATCTGTCGAGTGCGAACGGATTGAAATCGGACGTCATCCTGCGGGCAAAATGGGACGATGTGCATGAAGTGCTATGGATGATTACAAGCAATTCCATTGCGTATTATCGAGACGGGGAAGTAACGAATATAGAAAATTTCCCGTATGCGAACAATTTCGATCTGTTTTGGGACGCAAACAATAATATATGGGTGCTCGGCTCCGGCGGCATCTATGTGGTCAACGCCGACATGATGCTTGCCAATGACAAGATCGACTATGTTCTCTATGATTCGACGAGCGGGCTTGCGCATGTGACTACGGCAAATTCACATAATTACCTTGCTGACAACGGCGATCTGTATATATCGGGGACTTCCGGCGTTTCCATGGTGAATATCAACGAGGATCATG
>CAJOQZ010000230.1 GCA_905236585.1 uncultured Lachnospiraceae bacterium | reverse complement strand
AGGGCAAAAATAGGAAAGCAGGGTTTCGAGTTCTTCCCCGTAGATACCCTCCTGCACCTGTTCCAAAACGGCGTCGACGCCTGCTTTCAACCGGTAGGCTTCTTCCGTGTGCATCTCGCTTCTAAGCCGCTCGTATCTGCTTTCGGCGTCCAAGTGTATGGCGTCCATGCCCGCTTTAAGGGAAGATTCGTCCAAGATTACCTCGATGCAGGGCAGGATTGTCACTTCCTCCACGCGTTCTAAAGATTTTTGGCTTTCCTCGTCAAACGTCCGAATGGAATCAACCGTATCGTCCCAAAGTTCGATCCGGTACGGGTGCGGCGCGGTCAGCGGGAAGACGTCGAGGATGCCGCCCCGAATTGCAAATTCGCAAGGGCATCGGACGCTGCCGACGCGCTCATATCCGAGGCGCGAAAGATTTTTTTTGCATTCGTCCAAATCGAAAACGTCGTTTTCCGCAACGCTAAGGACGGCTTTCATGAAATGCTCTTTTGGAGGGATGCGGTTCAGAAGCGCGTCGATGGTCGTCACAACGGTTGCGCTTTTGTTATTCGTCAGCGAAAAAAGTACGGCAAGACGCTCTTTGTTTAACGTGTTGCCGGTGATATCCGATTGGTAAAACAAAAGATCTTTCGCCGGAAAATACCGGACGTCCTCATCAAAAAGACGCATGCCGTCAAGGAGGTCTTTTGCCCGATTTTCGTCGGGACATACGATCAGTTTGAAAGGAAAGTCCTCTCCGGCAAGGGAGGCAATATGCGGTTTCGCCGCGTCAATCGCGCCGGTCAGGTCATAGATGGCGGGCGTATGGGCAAGCGCATCCTTCAAATGGGAAAGTTCGGATAATGCCTCCGTGGGCTCGGTAAAAATGGACAAGGCTTAGTTTTCCTCTATTTCGTAATCAAGGTGGTTCTCCTTGGCAATGTCGATCGCCAGAGAGCCTTCCGGTGCATAGATGGTGAAATTGCTGTTCGTATAGCCGTTCGCGTCCTCGATGTCAAGGATGTTCCCCTTTAAGTGGATTTCCGTCAGGGCGGTGCAGCCGTCGAAGACAAAGCCGCCGATGTCCTGATCCGTATCGCCTGCTTCGTTCGACTCCCATGTAAACGTTTCAAGCGACGTGCATTCCGAAAAAGCGCGGGTGTCGATCTGGCGGTAATTTGCCGGAATGACGACGCTTTTCAGAGAGGAGCAGCCGGAAAACGCAAAATATCCGATAATCGCAATTTCCTCGCCCGGTTCAATGACAAGAGTCTCCATTGCGCTGTCGCCGAAGAACGCGTAAGGACCGGTCCAAGTGACGTTCGCCGGGATCGTAATTTCTTTGAGCGAAGTGCAGTTGGCGAAAGCGGACGTTCCAATGACGCGGAGCGTATCGGGAAGCGTAACGTTCGTTAAATCCGCCCGTTCGGAAAATACGTTGTCCGCGATCTGATAGACCGGCCTGCCTTCCATTTCCGCCGGAATCGAAAGCGACGTATCGCTGCCGTTATAGGCGGCGATGACGATGCCGTCGTCATCCGAATAGTATCCGAAATCCCCGTTGTAGGTAAGATCCGGCATCTCTTCCTCTGCGTAGATGATCTCCGGCTCTTGTGTATCTTGTGAAGAGGCGCTTTTGTCTCTGGTAAAAAAGGAGACGCCCGCCATAATGACAAGGACGGCCGCCACGCCGTAGCCGAGATACAGTTTATTTTTTTTCGCATTATTCTTTCTTGTATTGTTATCGCTCATGCTGGCATTCCTCCCGATGCTGCTGTTATTTTGCCGGATGCGCTTTCGGATTTGATTATGCGATGCAGATGATTCGCATAGTCAAAGGTTTCCGGCGCGCTATTGCTTTGCGTTATACTTGTTCATAGCCCCGTCGATGTCGCCCCGCAGGATTAGTTCCGCTGCGCCGACGCACCGGTCATAGGCCGCGATGATCTTCCTTCGGTCGTCCCGCATCGGCTTTCTTAATACATGCCCGATCATATCGTCGCCCGGCTCTAATTTGCCGACGCCGATGCGGATGCGGATGAACTCCTCGGTTCCCAAGTCGCGGATGATGCTTTTCAAACCGTTATGCCCGCCCGCGGAACCTTTTTTTCGGATGCGGATATTGCCGTAGTCCAAGGTCACGTCGTCCGAAAGGACGATCAGCTGCGCGGACGGGTCGCATTTATAAAAATGCACCCAGTCGGCGACAGACTCCCCGCTGCTGTTCATATAGGTCTGCGGCTTTACGAGGATGACTTTTTCCCCGGCGATCACCGTCTCTGCGAAAAGGGATTTGCGCCCTTTTTTATCAATGCGCACACGGTACTTTTTCGCCAGTGCGTCGATTGCCTCGAAACCGGCGTTGTGGCGGGTGTGGCGGTACTTGAATCCCGGGTTCCCAAGTCCTGCGATAATAGTCATGTTCGATTGCTCCTGAAATTTGAAAAAATATGCTATATCATACCACGACAGGGAGGTTTTTGACAAGGATTTGAGTACGCCAAAAGGAGACGGAACCTTCAATGTATATGAGGATATCAGAGACAGGCTGATCCATCTTGACAATTAGCGGTTAACCGTCTATATTAAAGGGGTGGTATTGCAGGTTTTATAAGCAAGGAGAAATCATGCTGGAAGGATATGCAACAGTACAGGAAATGGCTGAAAAGTGGGAACTT
>CAJOQZ010000229.1 GCA_905236585.1 uncultured Lachnospiraceae bacterium | reverse complement strand
TCAGGTCGTCCAGCCTTGCATACGCAATCTGTGAGAGAATCACATTATCCACCTCATTAAAAGAATCGACGGAGAAATCAACATCTCCCCGCCAATCCAAATAATCTAATATGTTTGCCATATTCGGTTAAAATCCAATCAGGTATTTATACAGGCCCTCGTAGTTGCCCTTGCTGTTATTCCAAGAATAATCCTTCTTCATGCCGCGTTCTACAATCTTGTTCCAGTTCTGCTTCTTGTCGAAGAAAATCTTCTTGGAGTAGTTGACCGTATTCAACAGTTCGTCACCGTTGTAATTCGAGAAAGAGAAACCGTCGCCGGTATTCTCATATTCGTTGTAGGGGATGACCGTATCTTTTAGACCGCCCGTCTCACGAACGATCGGAACCGTTCCGTAACGGAACGATATCAGCTGCGTCAGACCGCACGGCTCGAACTGCGACGGCATCAGGAACGCATCCGCCGAAGCATATAACTTCCGTGCCAGATCTTCATTGTAGCAGATGTTCGCCGATACGCGATCCGGATACTTCCACGCGTAATGACGGAACATATTCTCATAACGCGACTCGCCGGTACCGATCACAACCAGCTGCGTGAACTCGTCTACGATTCCCTCGATACAGTAGTTGATCAGATCCAGACCCTTTTGATCCGTCAAACGGGAAACCAAACCGATCATATACTTCCTGCCGTCCACCGCAAGGTCAAGATCTTCCTGTAAGCGCGTCTTGTTCACTTTCTTATCCTTGCGGAATGTATCGACGTTGTAATTCTTATAAATCGACATATCCGTATTCGGATCATAGGCAATATAGTCGATGCCGTTCACGATGCCCTGCATGTCGAAGTGGCGTGAGGACAACAGACCGTCTAAACCCTCACCGAAGTACGGCGTTTGGATTTCGTTCGCGTAGGTATTGGATACGGTCGTAATATAATCGGCGTAAACCAGTCCGCCTTTTAACATATTGCCGGCTTTGTTGCACTCGAGTTTGTCCGGCGTAAACAGATCCATCGGAAGACCCGAAAGCCCCTGCAAAGTCTTGATATCCCAAATCCCCTGGAACTTCAGATTATGAATCGTCATAATAGACTTGATGCCCCAGAAAAACGGATTCGCCTGGAACTCCGTCTTCAGATATACCGGAATCAAGCCCGTCTGCCAGTCATGGCAATGGATCAGATCCGGCTTGAAGTCGATCACCGGAAGCATGGACAAAACCGCTTTGTCGAAGAAGGTAAACTTCTCCATATCGTAGCGGGTGTCGCCATAAGGATAGAAGCATTCGAAATACTCCAGATTGTCGATGAAGTAATATGTAATGCCAAAATACTCATACTGCATGACGCCGACATACTTCTCGCCGATATACGGTCCGCATCCCATATTAAAATGCGTCACATACTGAAACTGGTCGCGGTACTGCGGCGGTATACAGGTATAATCCGGTATAACGACACGAATATCCCACTCTTCCTTGTCAAATTCTTTCGGCAGTGCCCCCACAACATCCGCCAAACCACCTGTTTTGACAAACGGAACGCATTCGCTTGCCGCAAAAAGAATCTTCCTCATGGTCATGTTCCCCCTTTGATTGAAATGATCACCTGATGCTCCGTCCGTGGAGCAGTTGCCTATTCCTCTTCCCAGTTGTGATAGACTTCCTGTACATCGTCGTCATCATCCAACAGGGATAATGTTTTGTTGATGTTGTTGATATCATCTTCGGACGATAAGGTTACATAGGTCTGCGGAAGCATGGTAACCTGCGCGTCAGCCATGACAATGCTCTCCTTCTCCAACGCCTCACGAACAGCGGTAAAATCATCCGGAGAAGTTAAGATTTCGAAACTGTCTTCTTCCTCGTTGAAATCTTCCGCTCCCGCGTCAAGCGCAAGCATCATCAGATCATCCGCATCCATATCGCAGTCTTCTTTGGCGATTAAGATCTGCCCCTTCTCGTCGAACATATAGGAAACGCAGCCCTGCGTGCCGACATTGCCGCCGCCCTTAGTAAACGCGTTGCGCACGTTCGCCGCCGTACGGTTCTTGTTATCGGTCAAAGCACGGACAATAATCGCCGTACCGGACGGTCCGTATCCCTCGTATGTCACACTCTCGTAGTTGACCGAAGATGCGTCGCCCGCCGCCTTTTTGATTCCGCGCTCGATGGTATCATTCGGCATATTGTTCGCCTTCGCCTTGGCGATAACGTCCCTGAGTCGGCTGTTGTTCGCCGGATCGGGTCCGCCCTCTTTTACGGCAACCGCAATTTCACGACCGATGATCGTAAAGACTTTGCCTTTTGCCGCATCGTTCTTCTCTTTTTTATGCTTGATATTCGCAAATTTTGAATGTCCTGACATGTACTGTAACTCCTTAGAAATTTGTCATTTTCAGTTTACCATTTTACGGCGCGGTGTGCAATAAAAAAATCATGAAGTGTTCGCTCGAAAATGCTTCGCATTTCCTCGCAATCCGGCTGTCGCCGGATAAAAATAAAAGAACAGACCTCTCGCTGCAAATATATTTGCACTCGAAGTCCGTCCTTTTATTTTTGCCCTTCTCGTAGCGACGCTTTAATTATTAATCAGTTTATCATCTTCATTATTCCAACTATATAATTTGCGGATCTCTTCGCCGACTTTTTCCGACGGATGTTCGGACGCGAGTTTGCGCATCGCCTTAAAGTGTACCTGCCGTCCTGCGGAAGACATGTCTGTTAAGAACTCTTTTGCAAACGTACCATCCTGAATATCCTTTAAGATTTTCTTCATGGTCTTCTTTGTCTCATCCGTGATGATCTTCGGACCGGTAACATAGTCGCCGTACTCCGCCGTATTCGAAATCGAATACCGCATCCCGGCAAATCCCGACTGATAGATCAGATCAACGATCAGTTTCATTTCGTGGATGCACTCGAAGTATGCGTTGCGCGGATCGTATCCCGCTTCCGTCAGCGTCTCAAATCCAGCCTGCATCAATGCGCAGACACCGCCGCAGAGTACCGCCTGCTCGCCGAAAAGGTCGGTCTCTGTCTCGGTGCGGTAGGTAGTCTCCAAAAGTCCTGCGCGGGCGCCACCGATCGCGAGTCCATAGGCTTTTGCGATATCCCATGCTTTTCCCGTCGCGTCCTGCTCAACAGCAATCAGGCACGGCGTCCCTTTACCCGCCTGATACTCGCTCCTTACCGTATGTCCCGGTGCCTTCGGAGCGATCATGGTAACATCCACGTTTTTCGGCGGCGTAATACAGCCGAAGTGAATATTAAAGCCGTGTGCGAACATCAGCATATTGCCTTCCTCAAGGTTCGGCTCGATGTCCTTTTTATACATATCCGCCTGCAATTCATCATTAATCAGGATCATGATAATGTCGGCCTTTTTCGCCGCTTCCGCAGCCGTATAAACCTCAAAGCCCTGCTCCTCGGCTCTCTTCCATGACTTAGAGCCTTCATACAGACCAATGATGACGTTGCATCCGCTTTCCTTGGCATTGAGCGCATGCGCATGTCCCTGGCTGCCGTAGCCGATCACCGCGATCGTCTTGCCGTCCAAATACGACAGATCACAGTCTTCCTGATAAAAAATTCTTGCTTCCTGTGCCATTTTCTAAAAACCTCCTTCGTTTTCACCTGCCGCAAAACGACAGTTTTACATATATCCTCTTAATTTTACAGGCACAACTTTGCATCCTGTAAAAAATATGAGCATTGCTATCTATCAGTCGATGATCAGCACGTCATCCGACCCGCGTGAGAGCCCCGTAAGTCCGGTACGGGCAAGTTCGAGAATCTCATAATCATCTAACTTCTCGATAAAATCATCGAGTTTGTCGGTGTTCCCGACTAAGCGGATCACAAAACAGTCGCGCTTTTGGTCGACAATCTTGCCGGAAAAAGAATCCACCAGTTCCTTTAAGGAAAGTTCCGGCGTCCGTCCCGGCTTCCGGTGTCCGGCAATCTTAACCAGCATCAGTTCATATACGACCGAAGAGGAACTGTGCAGGATCTTGACGTCGATAACGTCTTCTAATTTTGAAACCTGCTTTTTGATCTGTTCAAGCAGCAGTTCGTCCCCCGATGTGACGATCGTAATTCTCGTAAACCGCGGGTCCGCCGTCACGCCC
>CAJOQZ010000228.1 GCA_905236585.1 uncultured Lachnospiraceae bacterium | reverse complement strand
CGAGCGGAACAACGCTCTTTGTGAGACATTTTCTTCAGAAAGGCGATTTCATTCACGCTAAATTTACGCTCCCTTCGGAACATATCTCTCACGGGCGAGGCAACGCCCTTTGAGAGACATGTCTCCGATGGTCGCTGCTTTCTCGTTATTCCTTTGCATCTAATGACTCAAAAGGAATGCACTCCGACTGGTTAGTTTCTCGTCGCGCCAGTGAACCAAAAGATTTTTCTCTCAAAGGACGTTGTCCCGTCCGTGAGAGAAAAATTTTTGGTGAACGGCAGCCTAATTGCAACTTATTAACCTGTAATCAGTAAAACCATTATATTTGACTATAAACCTGAAATCAAGTAAAATAGCCTCGTCATTTGAACCGAACGCAAGGAGTAACGGACACATGTATTCGATATCCGCAACGACAAAACTGATCTGTCTTCTCGGCAGCCCGGTCGACCACAGTATTTCCCCCGCTATGCACAATGCGGCTTTTGCGGCGCTTGGTCTTAATTACGTTTATCTTGCCTTCGACGTCCGTCCGGGACGTTTTTCGGATGCCGCGACCGCCGGTTCGCAGACCGGCGAGGATGAAGGCGGCAAGCCTCCTGCGGATTTCGGCAGCGTCCAGACTGCTCTAAACGCGCTAAAACTTTTCGACGCTCGCGGCTGCAATCTCACCATGCCGTTAAAAAAAGCGGTTATTCCTTACCTTGACGAGTTATCCGAGGCGGCTCGCCTGTCCGGCGCGGTCAATACGATTGTCCACGAAAACGGACGCCTCACCGGTCATACGACGGACGGAGCCGGTTATATCGACGCTTTGAAAAAAGAGGATAACTTCGACATCAACGGCAAGCGCCTTACTATTTTAGGTGCGGGCGGGGCGGCGGAATCCATTATCGTACAGGCGGCGCTGGACGGCGCGGCGTCGATCCATGTTTTCAAACGAAAGAACAGCACCTATGCCGCTACGGTCAATTTTGCAAAAAAAGTCACCGACACGACCAACTGCGCCGTTACGGTTTCTCCTATGGAGGATCGAAACGCCTTAAAACATTCGATTGCAGCAAGCGACCTTCTGTGCAATGCAACCAACGTCGGCATGGGAGACGACAAACGTTCGCTGGTTCCGAAATCTTTTTTCCACAGGAATCTGTTCGTCTCCGACATCATCTATCACCCGGAAGAGACGACGCTGTTAAAAGATGCGAAAGCGGCGGGCTGCCGCTGCGCGAACGGAAAATATATGCTGCTCTATCAGGGGGCGGCGGCGTTCACCCTTTGGACGGGACAGAATATGCCGGTCGATATTGTTAAGGAAAAATATTTTTAACGCGAACAGTTACAGCAGACAACGAATATACGTATGGGGAGGATTCATAATGAGTTTCACGTATTTGAAAGCAATGCCGACACCGGACGAAATCAAGGAGCAGTACCCGCTGCGCGGCGACCTAAAGGACTTAAAGCGTCGGCGCGACCAGGATATCGCCGATATTTTAACAGGAAAAAGCGATAAGTTTTTAGTCATCATCGGGCCTTGTTCGGCGGACAATGAGGACGCCGTCCTCGATTATGTGAACCGTCTCGCCGGCGTCGCCGAAAAAGTCAAAGACAAACTCTACGTCGTTCCGCGCATCTATACGAACAAGCCGCGCACCACGGGCGAGGGTTACAAGGGAATTGCTTCCCAGCCCGACCCGCACAAGGCGCCGGACATGGTTGAGGGGCTGATCGCCATGCGGAAAATGCATATCCGTGCGATTGAGGAAACCAATATGACCGCTGCGGACGAGATGCTTTATCCCGAGAACTGGGGCTATGTCGAAGATCTCCTCTCCTATGTAGCGATCGGTGCGAGAAGCGTCGAAGACCAGCACCACCGGCTCACCGTCAGCGGTTTTGACGTTGCCAGCGGCATGAAAAATCCCACCTCGGGGGATTTTGCAGTAATGCTCAATTCCGTCTACGCGGCGCAGCAGGCGCATCATTTTACATTTGCGGGATATGAGGTGAAAACGACCGGGAATCCGCTGGCGCACACGATTTTGAGAGGCGCCGTTTCCAAGCACGGCAACGCCACCCAGAACTATCATTACGAGGACTTAATCCGCCTCCACAACATGTATGAGGAAATGGATATCGTAAATCCCGCCTGCGTCATTGACGCAAACCATTCGAACTCTTCCAAGCAGTATAAGCAGCAGATCCGCATTGTCCGCGAGGTGCTGCACAACCGCAAGTATTCGGATGAAATTAAAAAACTGGTAAAAGGCGTGATGATCGAAAGTTATCTCGTCGAAGGCAATCAGGCGATTTCCGACCACCAAACCTACGGACAGTCGATCACCGACGCGTGCATCGGCTGGGACGATACGGTGCATCTGCTGTATGATATCGCAGAGCGCTTATGAATCAAGCAGAAGGGAAAAATCAATCGCAAAACCTTACCCTACAGTTGCCAACTCGTCGAGAACGCCTTGAACGCCGTCACTCCGGCGACCGTTTTCGCATCTTGTAACTTGCCGGAATAGATCATCTCCAACAGGACTTCGACATCCCACTCCTGCACTTCGATCTGTTCCGCCGCGTCAAGCTGCTGCTCCCGCTCCGGGAAACAGTCGCTCGCCAAAAAGACTTCAACCTGCTCGTTACAGAACGCCACCGTCGTCCGCAGGGACATCAGATGAATCACGTCATTCGACATATAGCCGGTCTCCTCTATGAGTTCCCGCTTCGCCGTCTCCATGAAGTCCTCCTCCGGGTTGTCCCTCGTTCCCGCAGGAAGTTCCCATGTATAGCGCTCCAATGCCGGACGGTACTGCTTCACCAATAACAGTTTCCCTTCGGTAGTCACCGGAACGACCGCCGCCGCCCCCATGCGATGCTCCACATAGTCCCATGTCTCTATGCCGCCGTTCGGCAGGACGACGACGTCCTTATATACGTCGATGATCGTCCCTTTGTGTACGAGTTCTCTTTTTTTGACTTTCACATGTTCCATGACAAATCCCTCTTGCAGCCCTTCATTAAATAAATAAAAAAATAAACCTGTTTCTATTGTAGCATAAAGAAAAAAGCAGTCAACCAAAAAAGTTGACTGCTCTTTTGCATGATCATTTTGCAACGTCCGTCACCCTTGATTCCCGGATGACGTTGACCTTGATCTGACCCGGATACTGCATTTCGTCTTCGATCCGCTTTCTGATATCCCGTGCCAGCAAGACCATTTCATCATCGTTG
>CAJOQZ010000227.1 GCA_905236585.1 uncultured Lachnospiraceae bacterium | reverse complement strand
TGAAACGACCGCTTTCATCTACGGTACTGTAAACGGTACAATCTGTGACGATTATCTGGAAGATACCGAACGCATCCACGCGCTGTTTGCAGACAAAAAAGAGGCGAGCCGCATCTTACGGGAAGAGTTTGTCGCCGCACGCCCCTTTCTGTCTTTACTGCTTTTTTTGCAATCCGATCCAAATGATCCGTTCGCGTTTTTACAGGCACTTCGATAAAACATTCTTTTTCATTTTTTCATTTACAATCCCCTTGCGTTTCCTATATAATATTTTTTACTACGAAAAATAATAATGACAAAGGGGGTTATTTTTTATGAGTTTTCCAAAAGGTTTCTTATGGGGCGGCGCGGTTGCCGCAAATCAATGGGAAGGCGGCTGGCAGGAGGGCGGACGAGGTCCTGCGCTTACGGATGTCACTACCGGCGGCACGGTGGATACGCCGCGGCTGATTACCTACATTGACAAGGACGGTAAGCACGGCACCTTAACACGCGGTCAAAAACTGCCGGAAGGTGCGCATTACGCTGTCTTAGACGAGTACCATTACCCGAACCATGACGCGGTTGACGGCTATCATCATTATAAAGAGGATATCGCGCTTTTCGGGGAGATGGGATTTAAGCAGTTTCGTATGTCGATCTCATGGTCACGCCTCTATCCGAAGGGCATTGAAAACGAGCCGAACAAAGAGGGAATCGAGTTCTACCGCGACATGTTCCGGGAAATGCACAAGCACGGAATTGAGCCTTTGGTTACGATCTGGCATTTTGACACGCCGTTGTATTTGGAAGAAGAACTCGGCGATTGGAAGAACCGGGAATTGATCGATCATTTTGTCCGTTTTGCCAATACATGTTTCAAGGAGTTTAAGGGGCTGGTACACAACTGGCTGACATTCAACGAAATCAACAATACCATCCAGTTTTTGGATATGGGCGGCGCCAATCTGCCGGATCAGGCGTATCAGGATGCCTACCAGCATCTGCATCATCAGTTTGTCGCATCCGCTAAAGCGGTGCAGATCGGCCACGCGATCGATCCGACGAATAAGATCGGCTGCATGATCTGCGGTATTACGTGGTATCCGGGAACGTGCGACCCGAAGGACATCTTAGCGAATCGTCATGCTTGGGAGAAAAACATATTCTACTGCGGCGACGTGCAGTGCCGCGGCGAATACGGTACCTATGCGAAACGCCTTTGGAAAGAGCATAATGTCAAACTCGATATCAAAGACGAAGACTATGAGGACTTAAAGCGCGGCACTGTCGATATGTATACGTTCTCTTACTATATGTCGCAGTTGGTAACAACACATGAAGTAAAAGAAAAAGTCGGCGGCAATTTCTCCGCCGGGGCGAAGAACGAATACTTGAAATACAGCGACTGGGGCTGGGCGACGGATGCCGACGGATTGCAGTATTATCTGGAAATGATCTATGACCGTTATCATAAGCCGCTCATGGTTGTCGAAAACGGTCTTGGCGCTTATGATACGGTAGAAGCAGACGGCTCCATCCACGACCCGTTCCGCATCGAGTATTATCGTCTGCATATCGAGGCGATGAACCGTGCGATCGAGAACGGCGTTGACGTGATCGGCTATACGACGTGGGGCTGCATCGATGTTGTATCCGCAGGAACCGGCGAGATGCGCAAACGCTACGGCTTTATCTACGTTGATATGGACGACGAGGGCAAAGGTTCCATGGCTCGCTCACGTAAGGACAGTTTCTTCTGGTATAAAAAGGTCATTGCTTCCAACGGCGAGGATTTAAGTGATTAATCTTTAATCACATTTTGATTCAAAAATAGTAAAAAAGCCTCCGGATTGCACCAAATTCAAAGGACAATCCGGAGGCATTTTACAGATACTCACCTGTCTGACTCCCGTCTACCATGTCTTTCGTATCTCATCAAAATCAATCTTCCTTCCGATATTTATCCACAATATCACTGCGGCAACGGTCAAAACAGCAATAAATCCTGCAAGGCCTATCATACCGTTACTTCCAGAATTAACATATAAATCAGCCGAACCGATATCCGATGTATCATTAAACATAGCCTCTGGTACTACCGACAAGCCGTCGAACAAAGCATGGGCAAGCGCTATCCCCCATATATTTCTGGTCTTCCAGTACATAATCAAAAGGCAAAAGCCGAACAGACCGACCTGTACTATCTTAAGAATTGCCGTTACAACGGCTGAAACGGAAGAATAATCCGCTGGAAGGACATGGACGGCACCAAATACAAAGGAACTTATGACCGCTATCCAAACAAATACGTGTTTACTGTTTCTGAACTTATATAATATCGCATCGTTTATCAGAACCCGGAATGCCGTCTCTTCGAATAATCCTATAAATATGCATAAGATAACGGCAAGGATTATCTGCACGGGCCAGTCGGCGGCAAGCGAATTTCCGGAAGTGAAATGCAAAGGAAATAATGGTCTTTTTTATTTTGTTTAGCCTCACTCTTTTTAATATGCCACAAGCAAAAACTACTATCAATATCCTTTTCACGTATAACCTTAAATTTGTTTTCAATGACTTGCATTCTTATTATTTTGATGCTATACTGATCCGCATACAGGGGATATTTGGGCTAAGCCGAAAGGGGAAAATACATGAAGGTAAAAGAAATGGTGGAATTGACTAATGATATCGTCCAAAAATACTATAAGAACGACCTTCAGCCTTTTTTTGACCATGTGGACGAAAAAGTCCTGTGGTACGGTCCTGCAAAGGGACAGTTTCTCTCCGGGCGACAGGCGATCTTAGATACCTGGGCAGACGAGAAGCATTCCCTAACTTTTACCCTTGGAAATGTCCGCCTTGACCATATCTCAAGCCACGGCTCATACTGCGAGGTGATGATGTCATTCCCTGTCACCACGCATTACCCGAAGGGGGATCATGTCACCATGGATCAGATCATCCATATTACATGGTGCGAAAGAAAGATAGACGGGGATAAGGTTCCCCGGATGCTTGTTGTCCATATATCTGATCTTTACCGCAAACACAAATCCGACAACATCTATCCTGTTCATTTCAATGAGGTATATAATGGCTACTTACCGGTAGCCGGAGCCGGAAATGTCAAGAGAATTTATTTCCGCGGTACCGACTCTGCGGATCTATACCTGATACCGGATACCATCATCTATGTCGAAAGCATTGATTATGGCAGGCACTCCATGCTTCACACCACAGACGGTGCATTTCGGGCAAGCATATCCACCACCGTCCTTGAGAACGAACATCCTGAATTTCTCCTGCGCTGCCACAAATGCCACCTTGTAAACCCTGCGCATATCATCAGCATCAGCCGCTTTAAGGTCACCATGTCAAACGGTAAGGAACTTGCAATTCCCGAAAAGAAATACACCGCCTTCAGAAAGGCAGTGTATAAGAGGTGGAAAGATGCCGCAAGTTCATAGATATGTCGTGCAACTCCTTCAAAATCCTTATCCATTCTTCAGCGCATGAAACGGATCGACCGAAGCCGCCATCTTTTTTAACTGCAATATGTTGTTCTTAACATAGAACTTCAACTGCACCAGTTCGTCTTCTGTAAAACCGTCGTTCACTTTCAACTCGACATCCGGGAACTTGTACTCGCAGTAACGCCCCTTATCCTCGAACCGGACGAATGCATACATATGACCCGGCTCGCCGCAGACCGAAGAAACGGACATCGACAGTTCATCATTTGGGTTCGGCGGCATGTCCGCCGCCCGCTTGGGCGCCTTCTTCCTGGAAGTGCGGATGCCGCCTTTTGACAGATCAAATTTCGCCATATGCTTCTTAACCGAGTGCCTGCTGTAAGTCGGCGATCAAATCTTCCTTCGCCTCGAGTCCGCAGGAAATCCGAATAAGCCCCGCCGGGATGCCCGCCGCGGCAAGCTGTTCATCCGACATCTGTCGGTGCGTGGACGTCGCGGGATTTAAGCAGCAGGTACGCGCATCGGCGACATGGGTCTCTATTGCCGCAAGCCGCAGACGGCCCATAAACTGCTCTGCAGCCTTTCTTCCGCCGTCAAGTTCGAAGGATACCACGCCGCAGCCGCCGTTTGGCATATACTTTTTCGCAGTTTCATAATACGGGCTGCTCGGCAAGCCAGAGTAACTGACGCTCTTTACTTTCGGGTGCTTCTCCAAAAACTCCGCGACCGCCTGTCCGTTCTCCACATGCTTCGGCATGCGGACATGAAGGGATTCCAATCCGAGGTTCAGATAGAACGCATGCTGCGGCGACTGGATACAGCCGAAGTCACGCATCAACTGGGATGTGCATTTTGTAATGAATGCCCCCTCTTTTCCGAACTTCTCCGCATAAACGATGCCATGATAAGATTCGTCCGGCGTGGTAAGTCCCGGAAACTTCTCCTTTTGCGCCATCCAGTCAAACTGTCCGGCATCCACGATGGCGCCGCCGACCGCCACGCCATGCCCATCCATATATTTTGTTGTGGAATGCGTTACAATATCCGCGCCCCATTCGATCGGACGGCAGTTGACCGGCGTCGGGAACGTGTTGTCAACAATCAGCGGTACGCCGTGTTGATGCGCCGCTGCAGCAAACTTTTCGATATCCAATACCGTAAGCGCCGGATTCGCAATCGTCTCCCCGAAGACCGCCTTGGTATTCTCCCTAAATGCCGCGTTCAGTTCCTCCATTGTACAATCCGGAGAAACGAAGGTCACATCTATCCCCATTTTTTTCATGGTTACGGAAATCAGGTTAAACGTTCCGCCGTAGATTGACGCGGAACTGACGATATGGCCGCCGCATTCGCAGATATTGAAAAACGCGAAGAAATTCGCCGCCTGTCCCGAAGACGTCAGCATTCCGGCGGTTCCTTTTTCCAAATCGGCTATCTTCGCCGCCACATAATCGTTGGTCGGATTCTGCAAACGGGTGTAAAAATATCCCTCGGCTTCTAAGTCAAACAGTTTACCCATATCCTCGCTCGTATCATACTTAAACGTCGTCGACTGCACGATGGGAATCTGCCGCGGCTGTCCGTTCGTAGGCGTATAACCTGCCTGCACACATTTGGTATCGATTCTGTAATCGCTCATTTTTCTCGCTCCCTTTTGTATAATAGCCCGCTTCTATTGCGGCATCCTTCATGTTCGATAATAAGTTTAACTTTAAGCCTATAAGAATGCAAGAGCAATTTTTTTGCATTAAAATCTGTTATTGTGTTGAGAACAAACACTTCTCCGTGTGAGGTTAAGGCATTCTTGCCGTCGAACATGGAGATTTGTTTGTTCTCAACATAAAAGATGATTCCCGTAATTTTTTCGTGTTATTTTTGCATTTTCCGTGTAAAAGGAGTAAAATAATGACTTGCAAAAAAAGGAGAATGATGATGACGGAACCTTTTCATATTATCAGCGACAGTTCCTGCGACCTGCCGGAAGAATACGCCAAAAACAACAATGTCACGGTGGTGCCATTTTACGTCCGTTTCGGCGAGGAGCCATATAAAAAAGAGCGGGAAGAAATCAGCGTCCGCGACTTTTATCAAAGAATGATCGACGAGCCCGATAATTTTCCAAAAAGTTCCATGCCCTCCGTTGCTGATTTCATGGACGCGATGACGCCGTGGGTCGAAGCGGGGATTCCCTGTGTTACGATCTGCATTACAACAAAGTTCTCCGGGGCTTATCAGTCCGCCTGCAATGCGAGAGATATCCTGCTCACAGACCACCCCGACGCACAGATTGCCGTGATCAATTCCATGATCGATACGGTTCTTCAGGGACTCTATACGATTGAGGCGGTGCGCTTACGCGATGCGGATACGCCCTATGAAAAGGCAGTCGATATTTTAGAGGAGATCAAGGCAAGCGGACGCATCTTTTTCTCCGTTGCCAATGTCAATTATCTAAAAGTCAACGGACGTATCGGAAAAGTCGCAAAGGGCTTAACCAATATGCTTGGCATCCGCCCGGTCATCACCTTAAAAGAAGGCGAGATTTTCTGTACGGGCGTCGGACGTACCAGAAAAGCGACAACGCGCAAAAGCATCGAACTCCTTAGGGATTATATCAAAGAGACGCACGCAACGCCACAGACATATGCGCTTGATATCGGCTTTGGTTATGATTACGACGAAGCCGTCCGTTTTCGGACGGACATCCTTGATATGCTGCATGGAGAAGGGTTCATGCTCGATGAAAAGGACTTTCCCATCTTCCAGATCGGCTCAGGCATCGGCGTCCACACCGGTCCGCATCCGCTCGGCGTTACCATCATAAAAAAAGCACTGCCGGATTAGCACATCCGGCAGTATTATACTACGCTTTACTCTTCTTCTCTTTTCTCCGACGTTTGTTTTCGTAGAGCATGGCATCCGCTTTTTCCATAATTTGCGGCAGATTATGCAAGATGTCACTCTCCACGGGAAATGACTGATAGCCGATTGAAATCGCCAGTTCATAGGGCTTTCCGGAGGATTTATTAAAGGCTTGCATCATCTCATCGATCCGCCCGATCATCCACGAACCGTCATTCCCATCCGCTCCCCGCAGATAGCGGAACCCTAAATATTCGTCGCCGCCGAGCCGCGCCACCAGATAACCGTCAAATGCCTTTTCCAAAATCTCCGCCGTTGTCTTGATTGCAAAGTCTCCTTCTTCATGACCGAAAGTATCGTTGATCTGTTTTAACCCGTCCAAGTCCATAAAATACAGTGCCGCTATCCGCCCAAGTTCCACACGTGAAGAACCCGTAACGTCACTTAAGTGACGATCGAGACTGTTCATAAATCCGCGCCGATTATACAGCCCCGTCAAGGCATCATGCTCGGATTCCTGAGAAAGTTTTAAGTTATTGCGGTTTAACAGCGTAATCAGTTCCCTCTCCTGCTGGATCATCTGGATATGATTCAGGGCAAATCCCACCTGATAAAACACCCGGATAATCTCCAACGGCTGCATCCGGTTCGGTCCTAAAATCATAACGCCGTGCATTTCGGTTCCGGTCAAAAGACCGCCGATCGAATAGCCCTCCGTCGCAGCGAATCCGTCCTCATAAGCACCGTCGAGGAAACGGCTGCCCATCTGATGAAAATCAACGGTGCGGTTATCTGCGAATGCCCGAATTTCTCCGGCTTTCATTTGCACCCGTAAATACACGCGGTCGCTCATGGCAAACGTATTTTTATTAAAAAACTCCACCGGTTCGGGAAATTCAAACAGAAACGCGTCCGAAACGCCTAAATTCTTGATAGCGGTCATGATCTTAGCAAATGCGGCCTGCGGATCGTCAGAATACATCATGGCATCAGAAACGATCTGCGTCACCGTCCATTGCCGCATATCCGCGTCCCATTCCCGTTTTGTATATTGATCGTGGATATTGTTCGAAACCAGCCGCTGAAAATGCACCTTCTCTTTTAACAGCCACTCCTGCCGCCCCTGTGGGAGCAGCACTTCTACGCTATCAAGAAGCGATAAACCCGCATTCTGAAATTTCTCCAGCGACAGATAGCCTTCCGTATCATCCCGAAAAATATCGACGAAATCCTTTGCCTCTACAATCTGACGGTTTTCCCCTAATGCGTTTTTGTCCAACACGACGGAGAATTTATCCACCATCCGTTTGATCCGCCTGCGGCACTCATCCCTCACGTCTCTTGATGCCGCCGCAATCGTATCCTCTAATAACTGCTCCGTAACCGCGTCCCAATCAACGCTCTGCCGGTTCAAGAGTTCGGCGTAAGCGTTTCCTGTCACGATGTTTTTTTCTCCGCAGGAAGCCCGGTGAATAAAGCGACTGGATAATACTTCGATTTCTCTCGGTTTTCCCTCGCAGATCCGGACGGCTTCATACCCCGCCGTATAACCAAGGTCATAAGAAGAAATGCGCACCGTAGAAAGCGGCGGCGTCGCGTACATCGCCGCCGGATCATCATCAAATCCGGTGACCGCAACATCTGTACCCGGTGTCAAGCCGCGCTGCTTTAGTACCCGATACGTTTCCAACGCAAGGTGATCATTCGCGCAAACAATCGCCTCAACCTCGGGGTATCCGTCCAGCAGACTTTCAATGACATCATCACACATTCCCGAATAGACGCCGCGCGTAAACATAGCGTCCGTCACCGAAAGACCGTGCTTTTCCATTTCTTCAAAATAGACGCCTTCCCGCTCTCTCGCGCCGTAACTCGTTTCCGGTCCGCTGACGCATGCAATGTTTTTATATCCGTGTTTTTCGATTAAATGCCGCATCAGTTCATGCATGCCCGGTTTGTTGTCTTTAATTAAGGTATGATACCCCTCATATTCATCCTCTAAGATCAACGTCCGATTCGGATCTAATAGATGCGCAAGCGCATCGGCGTTCCATACGGTTTCATTATGGATATAG